>CAYJSK010000017.1:0-12691 GCA_964372745.1 Candidatus Woesearchaeota archaeon | reverse complement strand
CACTTGAACAAAGTAAACAGCAATACATTGGACTCTTAGATGCAGTTTATGAAAGAAGAGCGAAACGTTAAGTTTCCTCTTATTTTTTCTTTTCTTTTCTAATAAATACATCCATTTCTTTGACAAATCTTTCTGCTTTTATTCTATACATATCATACTCTTTTCCAGAAACAGTCTTTTTCTTTCTTGTGATTATCTCTTTAAAAAGTTTATACATCTCTTCCATTGTTTTGAGAGATTCTTTGGATACTTTCTTTTCTTTCAACAACGTGTTCTTCATAATTTCTACCACATGTTCTGGGCTGGGTGGTACTTCGCCATGGTGCATCAAGGCTGCATGTGCAGAATTAATTACAGCCCAATAGAGATCAACACTTGCAGCAAGCATGTGGCCGTCTGCTTTTTCTAAACTTGCAGGAGCCATGGCAAAATAGGTGGAAATGGATTCTGGTGTGGGGCGAATTCTTCCTTGATCGAGAAGCATTTGTAAGGGGTCGAAGAAACCAGTATCTACCAAAGCAATACCATAGCGTAAAATATTTGTAGCAACAGGGTCGCCTGCACGAACATATTCCCAAAAGGAAGAAAATTTCATAGATTGGACATGTAAACGTTTTGCATCTGTATCTGCAATAATCTTTTGAAGAATGATTCTGTACGTTTGGACAATTTCTTCAGAAAAATGAATCCTCACATCATCTAAAACTATGAGAATATCAATATCATTGGGTTTCTTTTCTTCTTTTGATGCAGAACCAAAAAGAACTATTGCTTTTGTAAACTCACCAAACTCTGCATAGACTCTGGATGCAAATTGTTTTGCAATCTCAAACTCTTCACTAGGATAATTTTTTCTCACATCTCTTGTTTCTTTATACTTAATTTGAAATTTCATTCTTCCACCTCTTTTTTATTCTATAGGAGCTTCTGAATAACTCCATAAACGCCAGTCTTTACTTAATCCTGCACCGTAGGCTCCACTCACATGGAAAGGAGAGCTTGATGCACCAAAATAGCCTCCATGTTCTAAGTCGCTCCAGCGAGGAGAGACACCATCCACTCGGTAAATAGGAGAGCCCGCAAGATTTGCCCAGGCTGCAAGCATTGCTCCTGCTTCTTGTTGTTCGTCTTGACCTTGTGCACCCCACTCCACCACAATCTTCCCTTCATATTTAGGATCTTTAAATATTTTTACTAAATCTCGTAAAGGAGCATTTCCTCCACCCACATTTAAGTGTTCATCTGTATAACCAAAGTTATCTGAGAGGTGAACATTTCCTAAGATGCCATCATCCACAAGTTTTTTTACTTCTCCTACTAACCATTTATCAAAGACTTTTTTATTGTCTTCAGGAGAGAGTTTTGGATCTTCATTAAAATATCGTGACCAGGTATTTGCATGGCCTGTATCGAAGGTTGCTTTAATGTGATCTGCTGCAATTTTTTTTGCATCTTTTTCATTGATCCCTTGTTCGGTTTTGAGAAGATTGATCATCCTTTCGCGAGATTTTAAGACCAGGTTTCGTAGTTCATCTGGATGGCCACCATAGCCCCATTCTCCAAACATATTTTCTGGAGCAACAAAAATAGCTTTGTCTAGTTTTTTTTGTTTTTCTAGTTTGTAGGCGTGGATTGCTGCACGTGCAAAGGTATCTGCAGATTTTTCTACTCCTACTTTTTCTATTTCATCAATGTTATCAAATTGTTTTTTCATACTTTCAAAATTTTTCTGAAAGCCTATATGTCCTTCTCTATACCGCATGGTTTCATTCTTTAGTTTTTCTGTCATTTGTTGGAGAATTTCATGGGGCTTTTTTGTCTTGAGTTGTTCTGTTATATCAATGCCTTGTCTTTCAAGTTGTTTAAATTCACTTTCAAAAGCATCCTGAAGATATTCTTTTTTGTCTTTCGGTGTTTTTTTTTCTAAGTCTTCCCAAAACCTTGCTTTTTTTTCGAGTTCTTTATAATTTTTTTCACTCCTTTGCGCTGCCTCAAGATATTCTAATGCTTTGGGTTGCTCTGCTTGTAATTGTTGAAAGTGTTGAAGAAAAACAAAAGCTTTTTCTGGGCTTATGTGTTTCTCTTTTGATTGTTTCCCATTCCAGCCTTCTATTTCTTTTTTAAAATCATTAAAACTTACCTTTTGCCACTCTATCTCTCCCTTTTCTTTATTTTTATATTCTGGAACACGATCCGCATAGTTTTGAATATCTGTAATAGGTTTATCATCAATGTCAACATAGTTCCCATTTATCTTTTTCCATTTTGGAAGTTGCATTGCATGTGTGGGAACTGCAAATACTTTTCCTGTTTCTCTATCTGCAAGATGAATAAGCTCTCTTTCTGGCTCTTGTTCTCCCTTTGCAAGTTCTTTTTTCATTCCGATGCGAAACTTAGGATCTTTTATTTCTCGAGGGAATTCATTGGTGTGGACCACTACTGCTCCACCCCCAGCAGTGTCCGCAGCAAAATCAATCGTTCGCTTTATTTCATGTAAAGTACTCTGCCGTGCACGTTCATTAAACCCTTGCTCTCCAAAGCCAGCAGCACCTGACATTTGGATTGCTGCGTGTGTGCTTAGAGTAACTTCATTAATCTTTGCGAGTTGACGAATTTCATCTCTTTTTACTTTGTCAAACATTTCAGGGTTTGTGTTTCCTTGTCCAAGAGAGCCTTTTCCAGTGCCCATAAAAACCATTTCAATATGTTTTGCACCTGTAGAAATGTCTGCTTTGACACTTTGAAGCACATCACCAATCTTTGAACTTACTCCAAAGTCTTTGACACGCACATTTCCTAGTTGACTTTTTGGAGCGTCCATTGCATGAAAATAATCTGTTTGACCAAAATCTACCATAGTGTTTTTAGAGGGGGAGAACTTTAAATAGCTTTCTACAGAGTCATCAGGCCGTTCGATTTTTTGAAGATGTCATATGCAAGCCAAGCTTTTCCTGAAGCTTCTTTTTCCATCTCTCTCTTTTCTTTTTCTTCTGCAGCTTGTTCTTTTTTACTGAGATGTGATTCTCCTTTTTCTGGTTTAAACATTTTGAAGGAATCCCATAAGCCTTTGAATGGATAAAGGATTCCTGCTTGTTCCTCTTTCTTCTCTTCTTTCTTTTCTTTTCTCTGTCCTGTTTCTGCTTCACGAAGATATTCTTCCACATCTGTACCAAGGCTCTTGAGCATTGCATCAATATCTCCAGCCATGTCTACATCTGTTCCAGAGTAATCTTTGAAATGTTCTTTATCGGTATATTTTTTATAATAATCAATATCTTCTTGTGTTGCAACATAGGGTTCAAAGCTGATGTCGATTTGTCCTGCATGTAAGACTTGTTTCCCTCCCCCCTGAGTATAGGAAAGTTCTGGTCTTGTAACCATGATAAAACGAACCAAGACACAGGAGCTATACTTTTTGCCTTTTGTAATAACTGCAAGGAGTTCTAGTTCTAATTTACTTGTTTCAAAGGAACTAATAATATGTGGAGAATTAATATCTCCTTTCATTTGCAATGCTTTCAAGGAAGTCATATAGGGTTTGAGCCAAGAGACATAAAGAAGAATAACATTGTAGTGTTGTTTCAGATTTTTAATTCTAAATTGGTAGGTATGTTTCATTTCATAATATGTTTTTTCTTTCCAGGTGTAGTATTGTACCAGTTTTTTGGTGAGAACGTCACGTACTTTTCGATTGAAACCTTGTTCTTTCTCGATCGCATCTAATGCTTTGGTAAGGTTCTTTTGTTGTTCTTCAGGGGTTTTTCCACTTGGATTGACTCCAAAGAATAAATCTGGTAGGGTCACGAAACCAAGCTTTGTTGCCATACTGTAGACTGAGTTAGGATTTTGCATTCCTTGTTCGACTACTTCTATCCATGTGGATTTCAAAGCAATTTCATTTTGTTTTGCTTCAGAATTTTCTGCTTTTGTTGAAAAACTTTTATCATACATAGCCATACGCTCATCCATCAAACGAATTTCTCTGACCATAGGAAAAAGTGATTTGCTTAATTGGCCTATATTTGTTAAATATCCAGAAATTTGTTGTTGAAGTGCGCTTATCTTACTCCCAATTTGTCCATGAAAACTGCTGCTCACTGAAGCATCAAAGACATCTTTGAGTTTGATCAGTTCTGCTGCTGCAACACCAAAGCTTGTTGAGGGATTTTTTGAAAAGAATTTTTGAATAGAATAATACTGTTTTTCTATTGAGTCACCCATATTATCCAGAGAAACACGAAGAGCTTTCTTTCCATTTTGGGGATCAATACTTTTTTTAAAGATAAAAGGATTATTCTTTTTCTGCAATTCTTCTCTTTTTTTCTTCTTCTCTTCTTCTGTTTCTTGTGGTGGAGTATCAAAAAGAGATTGTATTGGATTTTGTGCCATTATTTTTTCCTATGGTTGAGAGCTTTATTAAGTTTTTCCTCTTGATACCATGCATAGCAGAGAAAAGCGAGGCCTATACTGTTCCAGGAATCTGCAAGATTGAAGATAGGCCAGATACCAATAGAAATAAAATCCCTCACAAAACCAAAAATAATTCTATCTAAAAGGTTTCCTATAATCCCTCCCGCAAAAAAACTTAAAGCAAGCGGATAGTGTTTGAAATAATACATGACGAATCCAAGGGCTACAAGAGAAAACAATATAAAAATCAAGTTATAGCCCTGAAACAAGCTAAATGCAACACCAGTATTTTCTGCATAGTGAAAAGATATATAGGGTAGGAGAGAAATATTCTTCCCTTGCAATAGATATTTTGTTATTTGATCCAGAAGAACTAGTACAAAGATAAAAGAGAGATATTTTTTCATTTTTAACGATAGATCATCATAAAGGCTTTGAGTTCATCATAGAGTTTATGTGCTTCTCCATAAAGCTGACCACCTTGTGCTTTCAAACGATCACGAATGAGAATTTCATAGAGTTTTGCAAGTTGGTTTCCCATAAACTTCCCTTTCCACACATCTTTATTTCTGAGCATAAACGCCTCACTTCGAAATTCTAATGCACCTTTTTGTCGTTTTACTTTTGCTCCACCATCAAGTGTTACTTCTGCATCGCTGATATCTGCTCCTAAATTTAAACGAATGATGAAATTAGTATATTCATCTACTTTCTTTTCTCCTTCCCAAAGAATTTCTAGATGTTGTGAACCGCCTTTGCCTGAGACAACTTTATATTCCAGCTCTTTCCAGTCATAACCCATATGTATAAACCATTGGTTTAACTCGACATAGAGGTCTTCAAGATTGTACACGCCCTTTGCTTTAATTTTATAGCCATCAGCTATAATAACAATTTTTCCAGAAACACTCTCTATCTCCTTCTCTTTCTCCTCAGCCATGTAGAGTTCATAGTGTTGAATAATTAATAAAGTTTTGGATAGCTTTTTAGATCTGGGGAAGATTTATAAAGAAATTTGTCTTAAAAATCAATAGAAAATGGTCATATTTCAGAAAAAAGAATCACTTGAAAAAGAACTGAGTTCTGAGGAGATAGCAAAGCTTCGTCTCCGTGATATTGAGAACTCTGATGCATGGAGAAAACATGCTGCTTTGCATAGTCCAAAGAATCCTGCACGATTGCATGTCTCTGGGGAGCCCATTTTTGGAGAAAAAGATGCTGTTCGAGAGAGAATGGGTCTTCGTCAGGAAGAAAGAGCTGTTCTTCCAGAAAATACTAAGAAAGATACTGGTGTGAGTTATGGTGTGCAGCATGGAAGTCCTGGACATGTGAGTTATGTGTCTGCTGGGTCGCAACCAGATCTTTGGGCATCGTGTGATTGTGGAGCAGAGTTTAAAGCTGAGAAAAAAGGGACTGGTTTTGAAGTCAAGTCCTATGGTGTTGTGGGAAGTGATACAAAGGCGACGAGTTATCTTATCAAAAATAGTAGTACTGCTTCCTATAGTGGTGGAGAGTCTTTTTCTTCGTATAACAAAGCTGCAGCTTCTTCGACCTATGGGTGAACTCTTGTATGTGGAGTTAAGAACATTTGTCTCTGGCTTGCATCATATTGAAAGAAAAGTATATATATAAGCTATAACTATATGGTTATATGCAAACGACCATTCAAATTTCTGATAGAACTTTACAGGTACTTAAAAAGATTAAACAAGAAACACACTCTGCTTCTTATGATGAGGCACTTACAAAAGTCTTGCACACACAAAGGAAAGCTCCTTCTCTTGCAGGATATTTAGGTAAAAAACCCCTTTCTTCTCTTATGAAAGATCTCCGGGAGAAACATGACAGAATCTAAATTTATAGATTCTTCATTATGGTTAGATTATTTTTTTAACGGAAATCATAAGGATATTATTGAACAGCATCCTCTTCTGATGACTTCTACTCTTTCATGGTTTGAAATTAAGAGAAAACTTCAAAAAGAAAAAATTGATCCACAAAAAATTACTAGGAGTCTACAATTTATACAAAAGAAATCCCTTTTTATCCCTGTTACTTTTGAAATTGCAGAAAAAGCAACACCATTCGATCTTCCTGCTGTAGATGCTCTTATTTACGCTAGCGCCTTACTTCAAGATGCAGAGCTTCTTACAAAAGATAATGATTTTCGTGGGTTAAAAGGAGCTTTGGTTTTATCTTAATACTTTACTCGTTTCATGGAGTATGTTTTTCGTATGTAAGGATAGAATTCTACATAGTTACGCAAGCTATTTAAAGAGACATTTTCACTTTATAAGAAATGATTTCAGCATTAGAGTGGCGCAGACAATTTCTTCATATGGCTTTTGGGATTTTCTTGGTGGCTATGCTCTATTTTCATATTTTTACTCTTTGGCATCTCATTGGAATCCTTGTATTAGGGATTATTTTTTCACGATTGTGTAAGAGTTTTCGCGTTCCTCTCGCTTCTTGGGTTCTAGAAAAATTTGAAAGACCTGAGAATATAAAGACTTTTCCAGGAAAGGGGCCTATCTTTTTTATGATAGGATCCATTATTGTTGTATACTTTTTTTCGCTAAAAATTGCGCTTGCATCTATTATTATTTTGACCTTGGGTGATGCGTTTTCGCATATATTTGGAAAACTGTTATCGACAAAGACTTACAAACATTTGAAATCAGTAGAAGGAACCATTGCAGGAGTTGCATTCTCTTTTTTTGGCGCTTTACTCTTTGTGAATGTCTTTGCAGCATTCTTAGGAAGTCTTCTTTCTATGACTTTAGAAACTCTCAAGTTAGATTTTATTGATGATAACCTTCTCGTTCCTGTGACTGCTGCTTTGATTATGAGTATTTTCTAGGTAGTTTTTTAAAGAAGGAAGTCTTGTTCATGGTATGAAAATGCTTTTTCGTGTCTTGCTTTCTATTGCTGCTTTGTTCTTTCTTTTTGAAACCTTTCTTCATACATTTGGAATCCCTCTCTTAGAACATGATCAAATCTACCTTGTCACGCATGATGGTTATATTGCTTTGTTTGCTTTGACTTATGCTGTACTCTTTACTCTTATTTCTACAGATATCAAAAAATATCGAACACTTTTTATGTTTGTAATGTTTGGATTTCTTTTTGCACTATTAAATGCAGCATGGATTGCTTTTTCTGGAGGCTATGCGAGTTTTTTCCCTGTTCTTTTTCTTGATACAAACCTTCAAATCCTAGGAGTTTTTGCTTGGCTGTGGTATGTTCTCACTTGGATGGTATTTTTTAGGCTTAGAAAGTAAGTTTAAATAGGAGATCTTGTTTTCTTTCAACTATGTCCCATTACCATCTTCCGGAAAGGCATGGAAATGTTTTTGCTGGCCTTAATGCTCCTCTTTATTCTTTACTTGAACAGATACAAGAGCATCACTTGCCTACATATCAACATACTTTTCGTGTTGCATTAGTTGCAGAGAATTTTGCAGAAAGACTGGGGTTTTCTCCAGAACACTGTTCTCAAGCGAGAATGGGAGCCTTACTTCATGACCTGGGAAAGCTTCGAGTTCCATCAGAAATTCTTAATGCGAGCTATAAACCTCAAGGTGAAGAATGGGAGTTGCTGAAGAGACATGTACTGTTTACCAGAGAGTATCTTTTAGATTCTAGAATGGAAGATCCAAGAGTGATGTATATTGCTCTTGCTCATCATGAGTTTCAAAGAGAATCCTATTCTCGTCAAGCAAATGGTCTTTGGTCTGGAGAAGAAAGAAGATGCAGGGAGAGTACATTAGATAGCCTTGCACAAATTGTTGTTCTTGCAGATAAACTGGATGCTTCTTTGTATAGAAAGGATCAGATACATGGTCATTTAACTCCTGAAGAAAAGATTGCACGAGATTTTACTGGAGATCATACACTTATTCCTCAAATTATGCAGTATGTAGTATGAGTATTTCAGAGGGTAAAATCTTATAAAGCATTCTTTCTTTTTTTCTTCTATGGAAAACTTACAGTTTAAAGACCCGGTAAAAGAAGGATTTTTCGGTGGACTAGGATTTTTGTGTTCAATATTGATGGTAGCGCTTATCTTTGTCGTGGGCTATATCTTTTATTTGACCTTTTTAGTCTAATCCTTGAGAAGGAGCCACTCCTTGTAGGATGTGGACAGTTTAGGTATTTTTATTCTTATATTTTGTAATTCTTGGAGAAGTATTTTTTCTTGTTCTTTTGCTTTCTTCTTGTCAAAATGTTCTTTTGCAAAGATTGTTTTTGGTTTTGGAACAAAGTAGTTTATAGAAAGATAGAGTTTTCCATTGAAACGTTTTTTCATTTCGTGTATGAAAGAAGCCATTTCCTGTATATCACCCTTGTTCATTTCTGGAAGTGCTATCATCATGTAGAGTTTGAGTTTTTGTATGCCTGCTTCATTACAGCGTTGTACAAAAGCAAAATATTCTTCATCTTTGACTTTTTTATTTATGATAAAGCGTAGATGTTCTCCACATTCTGGCGCAATCGTGAGAGATTCTTGTCCACAAGCTTTCATGAGTTGTATTGTTTCTAGATCCATATGTTCTGCTTTAATAGAAGGGAAACTGACACGAACTTTTTTCTCTAAAAGGAATTTGAGTAGCTCTTTTCTTTGTGGATGGACAAAGGAGGGAGAGTAAATGATTATTTTCTTTACAGAGTTGATTGCTAGACCTTCATCAATAGCTTTTTTGAGATAGTCCAAGCTGTGATATTTCATTTTTCCTTCATAAAACTGAGGGATTGCACAGAAATGGCAAGTGAAAGGACAGCCACGTTCTGTTTCAAGAATAAAACATTTGCCAAAAACATAGTTTTCATTGATTGTTTCTGGGAATGGTTGAAGGAGAGGATAGGGTGCATCATCAAGAGATTTCAGTTGCGCTTTCGTGATATGTTTTTGTCCTGTTTGATAGACTCCAGGATAGGAAGCAATTCTTTTTAGAAAGTCTTTTTCTCCTTTTTCCCATGTTTCGAGAAGTTTTGGAAGTATAGCTTCAATGTCTCCTAGAATGAGAAAATCAAAATGCTTTGCAACTTCTTTGGTATGCAATTCTGCTACGGGGCCACCTGCAAATGTTATCCCTTCTCTTGGTTTCATTGCAATGGCTTTTTCTAGGTCTAATTCGTATTGTAAAGAAAAGCCCACTAAAGGTGCTTTGATTTTTCCATGGTCTAAAAAAATACGTTCACAATACCAGTCTTTTCTTCGGTTGACTATGTTGTAGATAATGAGAGGACCAAGGCTATACACCCCTCCATACATTTTATTGGGAAAGACAATGTCTAATTGATATTTTGTTTTTTTATAAGGAAACATAGAGAAAATGAACTAGAAGAGGTTTATAAATGGCTAGTATTTGAGGATTTTTCAAGCCCTCTATATTAGAAAAGTCTGCATCTTTTGTCACAAGAGTTTCATGATTTCTTTTTGCAATAGCTGCAATCATACAGTCTTCTATTCCTATAGGTTTCCCTTTTTTAGAATGAGCTTTTCTTTTTTCTCACTGAAAGAGGCATTTTCTTTTCGAAATTGTCGTATTGTTTCATGAAGGTCTCCTTTGTCTTTAGATAAAACTCCAAAGAACTCTATTAGTGGCTTTTTTCTTTTTCCCTACCCTTAAAATAGCTTGACTAAAACTTTCATTCTTTTCTTTCATTGCAGCAAGAGTTCTATACGCTTCTTCAGTTACAGTAATGGTTTTTGTAGCCATACTCTGTGTAGGTATGTGTAGATTCATAAACGTTTTCATGTGTACTTTTGAAGAGTTTTTCAGTTCATAAAGCTTTGTGAGGAAAACCCGAAAGATTTCCGGATAGTAAATTATTTAAAGTAGGATTAAAGTTCTAAAAAGATGAAAAAAGAACTAACTACACTTGAAATGCTTGTACTTTCAAGTATTACTGGAGTTTTCCTAGGAAGTGCAGCAGCCATTGGAGATGAATCGAATAAAACTAATGCGGGAATACTTCTTGGTGGAGCTGCGACTGTATTATATCCTTTGACTCCTTTTGTTACGGATACTAAAACCTTTGAGAAGGCTATAAATACTGCCTTACTAGGAACTCCAACTCTAAGTGCCTCTTATTTCACAGCATATTTCCTTACAAGAGCAGCGTATAATTTACTCTAAAAATAATTTATCCGAAATAATTTTCTGCTTTCTCTTCGGTTTTCTTAGAAGCAGTCTTCATTTTTTCTACATAGCCTTGTAGTTTTTCTTCAAACTCTTTTGCTGCTTGCTCCAGAGGTTTGTAGTCGACACCCAAATCAAGGTAGCCATCAAGCATTTCAATAATCTTTGCTGCTGCCCTACTATCAGGAAGCTTGGAATGTGTTTCCACAAAAAAGCCTGTTGTAGTAAGTCCACTATTTTTTAAGAGAAGTGCTGCTGTGACACCCATAATAATACCTTCTTTTAAACTATTTGCTTTGGATTTGGATATTCTTTTGTTTTTAGAATCATTGGTGAAATAATAACAATTCATTTCTTTATTTTGTCCAAGAATTCCTTCAAGACTAATCACTTCTTTTGCTTTGAGTGTTGTATATAACTCTATAAGCGCTTCTGCAATTTCCCATTCCATACCACGCACATCTGCTAAAGCATGAAGAATAATGAGATTTTTACTCTTTGCATAATAGATTTCTAAAGGCTGAATTACTTTGGAATCATGAATGGCAACCATAGGAGTTATTTTTTGTGAAGAAATATAGCCAATAGATTTTGCACCTAAATGTTTAATCAAATACTCTGTAGAAATAGTTCCGATTAACCCCAGGCCTGGAAATCCTTCAATAATTGTAGGATTTTTTGGTTTTTCTCGTAATTCTATTTGCATTGATGATCATAGGAATAAAGAATTAATAAAGCTTTGCTATTTGATCATTTCCCATTCTTCTAACTCTGTAAGTGCAGGAATTCTATTTGCAAACTCACTGAGAATACGTGCTTTCAAATCATGATCGTCATTGAAGACCCCTGTATCTGCTAATCTTCTTTCTAAGAAATGATCATATTTTATACGCAGCGTGTCTTGACCAAGATATTGAAGAACTTCTGGATGAAGAATGTAAAGGATGCTTTTGTTTCCTACAGGGCAATCCTTTGGTCTATACACTTCTGCAAAAGCATTTCTATAGACTTGTCCAGGATTATTTTGATGCGTTAGTATTTTTCTTAAATATTTCCCTTTTGCAGGATGCGTAAAACAAGGGAAAGAATATCTTGCTTGTTCTGGGTTCCTTACCACAACGCGATGTGTTGCAGAAGGAAGGATGCCATCTGTTTCTGTAGAAAGAATGTCTCCTACATTGACTATGGTGATTTCTTTTCCAACTTTCACATCTTCCCAGTTTCCATCGCGTTGTTTTAGTTGTAAACCTTCAGAGCTGTCTCCTAAATATAGCCAGGTAGTTCTGTTAATATCCTCATGCTCTGCAGCACGAAGAGGCATATCATTGCTTCCAGATTCTCTTTGTAGTCTTTCAATCAATTCTCTTTCTACTGGAGGATAGTAGAGACTTCTCAAACTACTATTTGGTTTTCTTCCCTCTTGCCAGTCCCATTCAAAGTATCTGTGATCAACATCAAGCATTTCTGCAAGTGCTTTGTATAAGACTTTGTTATCTTCTTCTATTCTCTCATAGGCAAACATACTCACTTGAATGAGTCTTGGTATCTCTGGTGGGTTGATGTTTCTTGGTTCTCCAGGAACGCCATCTCTTCCCCACATGAGGATTTCTTTGAGATCACCAATGAACTGATCTTTTGCTCCTTCTATACCCATACCTGTGTAGCCTCTTTGTCCACGGCAGTGTAAGTTATATGTTTCTTTTTGTTCTGGACTGAGACCTTCAAAGAATATTCGTGATTCTCTGACTAATTCTCTTGTAAAATCAGTATCTAAACTTGTATCAATGAATTTTCCAAAGCCTTGACCACCATAACGACTGTCCCAGGATTTTTGTAAGCCATAGAGAAATTCAGCTTTATCTGTAGCAGTTCCTTCTTTATATGCACGCAAACTGAGAACTGGTGCATCTTGAAATGATATGATTTCTCTCACCATACTTAGCTCAACGAAAAAAACTCTTTTTAAGGATTATGAACATTAAGAATATATTACTCTTGATAGTAATCGCAGCCAAGAACGAGGCACATTTCAGCCTTTTTGAGTTCTTTTCCAATATATGCTGCATGGTCAACAACATTAAACCAGCCTAAACTATTTTCTCTGTCAAACTTGAAAATTGCACTGTAAATATCTT
>CAYJSK010000016.1:0-12757 GCA_964372745.1 Candidatus Woesearchaeota archaeon | reverse complement strand
GATGAATGCTTTCACGAAGAAGCGTTTGGATTCTTCGATTCGCTTTGATAAGCGATCAATGAAATTATTTTTAGAGTCTGGTGAACTGCAATTGACTACAATAGATGGAAGAACTAGTGGAGAAAAGAAAGAAAAAGTATTTGTAACATGAAAGAAATCCTACAAAAAATCACACCAACAGAAAAAGAAAAGAGAGAAGTAAAAGCTCTTGTCAAAGAAATCACAAAAAGTATTCACATCCCCCATACGAAAATAACACTTGGTGGTTCTTCTGCAAAAGGAACCTGGCTAAAAAATAACCATGACATTGATATCTATATCAAATTCAACGAGAAGAAATATGAAGGCATTGACATTGCAGAAGTATTAAAAGATAATGTACAAGGAGCAGTATTACATGGCAGCAGAGATTATCTCCAAATAAAAAAAGGGCAATATACGATAGAAATCATCCCCATTATAGACATAAAAAAGGTCGAACATGCAAAAAACATCACAGACATTTCTCCTTTTCATGCAAAATGGGTCAACAAACATAAAAAATATAAACCGGATATCATGCTCGCAAAAGCATTCGCAAAAGCAAACGGATTTTACGGTGCAGAATCTTTTATTAAAGGATTTTCTGGCTATGCAATGGAAGTACTCACCATCCATTACAAAGGTTTTAAGAATGTGTTAAAAAATGTCTCCCAATGGAAATCTCTTACAATCATCGATACAGAAAAGCATCACAAAAAGAAAGTACAACTCAATCAAGCAAAAATGCTTTCTCCAATTATTGTAGTAGATCCTGTTCAAGCAACACGAAATGTCACTGCAGTAGTTTCTCAAGAGAAATACGATCTTTTCAAAAAGAAAGCAAAAGAATATCTCAAACATCCTAAAAAAGAAATGTTTACCAAAAAAGAATTTTCTGTAGAAGAAATAAAAAAGAAAAAAAACACAATTATTGTAGAAGCAAGACCATTAGAAGGAAAAAGAGATGTTGTTGGTGCAAAACTCTTACAAACATTTGAATATATACAAGAAGAACTAAAAAGATACGATTTTAAAATAAAGCAAGCAGACTGGCATTGGAAAGAAGGAGAGCAAGCTTATTTGTACTACATTTTCAAAGAACAAAAACTATCACCATTAGTAAAACATGATGGTCCACCTCTTACACAAAAAGAACGCGTAAAACATTTTCAAGAGAAATGGAAAATATATACTTTAAAAAAAGAGAAAGGAAAAACCTATGTACTTCTTCCAAGAGAATATAAAACACCTAAAGAATGTATAAAAAACCTCTTAGAGTCAGAGAGGGTGAAGAGCAAAATAAGCCGAATAGAAATAGTTAACTCCTAACTAGGAACAAATAATGAAAGAAAAGCCACAAACCTTATAAATCCATCAAATATATTCATCAATAGAAAAAGAAATTCTTTAACGTACGAGGTGTTAATCAAGAATGGAAGCACATCCAAAACATGGAACAACAACGATAGCTATCGTCTGTAAAGATGGAGTTGTCATGGCGGCAGATAGACGAGCAACTGCAGGCTATTTAATAGCCCACAAAAAAACAACCAAAGTTCTTCCAGTGAGCGATCACATGGCAATAACCACAGCAGGTTTAGTTTCAGACATCCAACTCTTCACCAAGATTATTCGAGGACAGATCATGCTCCTCAAAATGCGAAAAGGAAAAGAGCCTTCAGTCAAAGAAGCTGCAAACCTTCTCGCAAACTTAGCATATTCCAATATTCGAAGACCAAGTATGATTCCAGGAATTGTAGGTTTTCTCTTTGGTGGCTATGATAAAACAGGCTACCAACTATATGAAATATCTTTTGATGGAAGCATCATGGAAATAGACGACTACGCATCTGATGGCTCTGGTTCTTCCGTTGCAATAGGAGTCTTAGAAACATTATACAAAAAAGACCTTTCTGTAGAGGAAGGAAAAGATATCGCGGTACGCGCACTTACTGCTGCAATGAGTAGAGATGTAGCAACAGGAAATGGTATTGATGTCATAGTCATTAACCCAAGTGGCGTAGAATACGTAATACAAAAAGAAGTAAAGTCTATTATAAAATAATAGATCTTTTCTTATTATTTAGATCTAAAAATGGCAGATATACTCAGTGAAATAGTCACGAAATTACCAAAGGACGCAGAAATAAGCAATAGTAGCTTTGAAGCTGCAAATATTATTCTCTACACCAAAAGTAAAGAATTCTTCCTAGACAACAGAGGAGAAATTAAAAAACTCGTATCAGAATTCAAGAAAAGAATCGAACTTCGCCCAGATCCATCCATCAGTTTGGACATGGAAAAAGCAGAGATCATTATTCGAGAAAGCATACCAGAAGAAGCACATGTGGACAACATTATTTTTGATGCTCCACGAAGCACAGTTATTATAGAAGCTAAAAATCCAGGATCAGCAATTGGCCCTTCAGGTGAATTTCTTCGAACCATTCGAGAAAAAACTCTCTGGGTTCCAACCATCAGAAGAATGCCCTCCATCAGATCAAAGATTACAGAAAACATTCGTGCAGTACTTTACGAAAATAACGACACACGAAAAAAATTCCTTAATGAAGTCGGGAAAAGAATCTACAATGGTTGGATTCGAGGAAGAAAGAACGAATGGGTTCGTGTCACTGTTCTAGGTGCAGGAAGACAAGTAGGCAGATCTTGTTTTTTATTACAAACTCCAGAATCTCGTATTGTCCTTGACTGTGGGATTAACCCTGCTGCTCCAGAAGAATATGCCTATCCCCATTTTGACAGTCCTGAATTCAGAATCAACGAAATCGACGCTGTAATTATTTCGCACGCCCACCTTGATCACTGCCTCCCTCCTCACACCCCTATTTTAATGAAAGGAGGGGAAATGAAACCCATTGACGAAATAAAAGAAGGAGATGAAGTAGTGAGTATTGACTTTCAATCTGGAAAAAAAACATGTGGAAAAGTAACAGGAAAAATACAAACAAAAGCACATAAAGAAATTATCTCTCTCAAAACACCTTATTTCTCTATTGAAGCCTCACCCAACCATAAATTCTTTGTTGTAGAAAATTTAGAACTCAAAGAAATCCTAGCAGAACAACTTGAAGAGAAAGCTATCATCCCTGCAATACTAGATTTTCCTGAAGAAGTAAGAAGGATTGAACTCTATCCAGTGCAAGACTATCAAGAAAGAGTAAAACTATCACCACAAGCAAAGAAAAGCCTCAGAAAAATACGAATACAAAACAAACTCAGCCAACTTGAAGCAAGCAAAATATCTGGCATGGGGATACATTTTGTATCAGATCTGGAAAACAAATATAGCTGCGTATCAAAAAGTTCTCTCCAAAAAGTATTGCAAAACTACGGTGAAAATCCTAAACAATTTTTTGACACCTATAGCATCCAAGAAACACATTTTCCCCAAGAGCTCACACCAAAACTGGCCCAATGTATAGGCTATAT
This sequence comes from Candidatus Woesearchaeota archaeon, assembly GCA_964372745.1. Classification (GTDB taxonomy): domain Archaea; phylum Nanobdellota; class Nanobdellia; order SCGC-AAA011-G17; family GW2011-AR17; genus JAGVZZ01. Next base: position 9,286 of record CAYJSK010000016.1, on the reverse strand, counting down.
AGCTAGTGATGGCCATCTTTCTTCTCCATATTCTATACGTGCAACAGATGCATCAGTCTCATGTTTAGAAGAATATAAGAAACTCATCTCAGAAGTCTTCAACCATGAATCTATTATTCGTCCACACTATGATAAAACAAAGAATGCTCACCAAATAGAAATTAATAACGCAGGCATAGTTCGCTTTATGAAAGAACATTTCCCAAGTTGTTTCTTAAAAAGTAATGATCAAAAAGTTCCTGATAAAATAATTTTAGCTTCAAGAGAAGTAATAAAAGCTTTTATCAGAGGAATGGCAGACGCAGAAGGATCAGTAAACCAAAATGTAACTCTTTTCTCTTCCAGTCCAGAAATGATAAACACTCTGCAGTTTTTATTAACATCATTAGGCATCCCTGCTTCCGTAGAGAACTCAGAAGAAAGAGTGTCTATATCCTCTTCTCTAGGTCTGAAAAGATATGCACAGCTCATTGGCTTTTCCCACCCAAAAAAAATGCAAAAGCTCCAAGAGCTTGTGAAAAATTCAAAAGAAACTCTCAGTGAAGTCATCCCTATCTCTTCAAATGATCTTAACCAAATTTTAGAGAAAACACGACTAAAAGGTCTTGCAAAAGGAAGTCCAAATATTGCTCAGTTGCCAAGCTGCATTCAAGATTGGAGAATACATAACAAGTATGCACAAAGAAAAACGGTAGATGCCTTACTCAATATTCTTGAAAAGAGAACACAAGAACTCCAGTCAGTAAAGGGAAAAACCCTCAGAGAGAAAAGAATCGCTCTTTCCATTTCATTCACAGCTCTGGAGAAAGAACTAGGATTCAGCCCTATGGAAATGCAATATAGGGAAAAAGGAAAAATCAAAGACGATGACCTGCACAAAAGACTCACAGAACATATCAATACTATTTTAGATAATACCATAAAAGAAACAAAAGATACACAAAAAAAGATACAATGGCTCATGTCTCTCCCTATTGTATGGCAAAAAATAAGCAAAATTGAAAAAAAAGAAAATCCCTACCCTTACTTAGTAGACATCGAAGTCTCTCCACACAAGAATTTTATCGCAAAAGGCCTTGTGGTCCATAATAGTGCCATGGTCCCTTTACTTGTAAAATATGGCTATAAAGGTCCAATTTATTGTACAGAACCCACCCGAGATGTCATGTCCTTATTAGCTCTCGATTTTATTTCTATTGGCTACAAAGATGCACGAAGACCACCCTTTGATGTTGCTGATGTCAAACAAATGGTCAAACAAACTATCTGTGTCAATTTCGAAGAAGTCACCGATATTACTCCAGACATTCGTATGACCTTTTACAATGCTGGGCATATTATTGGTTCTGCAATGACCCATTTACACATAGGCAATGGCTTACACAACCTTCTCTACACAGGAGACATGCTCTATGATAACTCTAACCTTTTAGCTAAAGCAGTCACCAAATTTCCTCGTCTAGAAACAGTGATCATTGAATCTACCTATGGGAGCAAAGACGACATTCTCCCTCCAAGAAAAGAATCAGAAGACCTCTTCATGGATTTAATTAAAAAAACCCTTGAACGAGGAGGAAAAATCCTTCTTCCCGTTTTAGGTGTCGGTCGTTCGCAAGAAATTATGCTCATGGTAGAAAGAGCTGTTCGTGAAGGAACTCTTCCTAGAATTCCCATCCATGTCCAAGGTTTAGTCTGGGATGTCACTGCAATCCACACCGCCTATCCAGAATTTTTTAATCCAGTAGTTCGAAAACAAATCTTTTTTGATGAACACAACCCTTTCCTTTCAGACATTTTCAAACGCGTAGGTGGTCAAAAAGAAATGCAAGAAGTCATGCACTCTGGAGAACCAGGTATTATTATTGCAACTTCAGGAATGCTCACCGGTGGTGCATCTGTAGAATACTTTAAAGTCCTTGCAGAGAACCCAAAAAACATTGTTATCTTAACATCCTATCAAGCAGAAGGTTCTCTTGGTCGTCGTATACAAAATGGAGAGAAAGAAATTTCCTTTTCCTCTGGGGATAATAAAAGTGAAGTAGTAAAAGTACGTTCTGAAATTGCAGTCATCAAGGGTTTTTCAGGTCATAGCTCTCGCCCTCAACTAATGGCTTTCTTACGAAATCTTGAACCAACTCCAAAGCGAGTGATCACCCAACATGGAGAAGCTTCAAAATGCTTAGACCTTGCTTCAACCATACATAAAGTCATGCATATAGAAACATCTGTCCCAAGAAACCTGGATACAATTAGATTAGTATGACTCTGTAAACTAAAAGCATTAAATAGAGCTTATTTATTTACCATATAAACAACCTAAAAGCTATAAACAGAAAAGTTTGTTAAGGAGATAAAGGTTTACACTATAAACATGGACGAGCTTCAAACAAATATACAAAGATTTTGGAAATCTGCAGAACTTGTCTACAAAGAAAAAGATTACACTTCTGCAACAATCCTTTATTTTAAATGCCTCTTTGTCCTCCTAGATAAGATCATCTTCTTAAAACAAAAAAGAACACCAAAAGACCATACAGAGAGATTTCAAATTTTAAAAGAAAGTATGCCTAAATATTACAAGATTTTAGATATGACCGATCCTATTTACAGAGACACCTATTCTCTAAGTATAAACAAAGAAACATGTGAAGAGGTAAAAAAATATGTTAGACAAATTGCTCAAGAACAAAAAATTGAACTCAATCATTGAAGATTTTTACAAAAAGTATAAAGAAGATGTGCTAGATATTATTGTATTTGGATCATCAGTAAGAGGAAAAGAAAAACCAAAAGACTTAGATATTCTCCTCCTCTTCAAACAAAAAGAAAAGAGAGAAATAGAATATGAACTAAGAAAAAAACTAGAGAAAGAATATCCAGCAGTAGAAGTCACTTCCAAAAGCTATGAAAATATAGGGAAGAAAGAATTTCAAGCACGAGAAGCATTTCTCAGTGAAGGTTTTAGCCTTATCAAAAAAGAAAACATTGCAGAATCTCTAGGATTTAAAACAAAAGTATTATTTAAATATGAACTCAAAGGCTGGACTCAATCCAAAAGAATGCAATTCCAATATGCACTCTATGGGAGAAATAGAAAATCTGGAATGGTCAAACAACTCCATTTAGTTAAATTTGCAGATACAATGCTCCTCTGCCCTATAGAACATACAGAAGCATGCAAGGAATTCTTAGGATACTGGAAATTAAATACAGAAGGAATAAACATACTCATCCCAAAGAGACTTGAAATGTGAAAGACTAAGCATCCCGATACTGATGTATCTCTATCTCTGCAAACGCTGGTTCTTGTTCAAGATTTACTTTCTTCCCATTATGCAAATAAAGTAGAGGCAACAAAGTCAAAATAGTTTCTTCTTTACCCTTCCCAGGATCCAATTCAGAAAAAGGAATCATCTTCTTTTGTGTGAACAACAACGCTAACTTTTTGTACACTTGATCTATTAAGAGATGGATATCAACCTTCCTCTCTGGAATTTCAGGCCTATGAAAAGCAAAAAACTTCTGCAATCGTAATTTTCTTCGCGTATCGACACGCAAAGCTTTTTCCAGTGCCCCAATAAGATCAGAAAGTGACACTTTTCTTTTTCGTGCTTGCGGCGTTCTCACCCCTAATCTAGGGATATCTACTTTATGTTCATGATACGGCAAGTACTCTCCTAACTCTTGAAACTCTTGACTATCTTGATGAAAAAGAAAGGCATCAAAATTACTAATATCTTCTTGCACGAGACGATTAGATTTCATTTTTAACAAAATAGCAGAAGCAAGAAGCACTTTTCCAGAGATAAAATAATCCATCTCTTTCATTTTCTTGACCTCAACAATATATTTTTGTGTTAATTTAGTCAGATCTACATCCCATGGATCCATCTGCTCATCTTTGACTAACTGATGAAGAATATCCTGCCAAGTGACTTCACTCTCTTTCAAGAGCAAATCATACACCATCTCCTCTTTCATCTTCTCAGAGAGAGAAAAGGACTATATAAATGCTGCGAAAAAAAGGGGGAATATTTAGCCTTAAAAAAGGGAGAGAAAGAAAGACAACAAGCCACCGAACATATTTATCTCCTTTCAGATAGTACTTTCTGATATTTCATTCTAATTTCCCCAATCTTTTTTTCATTGAGCTTGATCAAGATAGACTTACATTTTACTAAAAAGGCCGGAGCGTGTTTGAGCATCTTTTCATATTGTTCATCAGGAACTGTCCTATCGATATAATATTGAGAATCTATTCTTGCTTTTAAAGAATCTTCAAGAAAATCAAAATCCTCTTCACTAAGAAACCCATCTAAAAAGTCTCTAGCAAAGGCGATCGAGCAAGAATGGATCTCACATTTTATACCTATTTTCATCAGAATGGAGTAAAGAGAAAAATAGAGGGTATAATATGCTGTAGAGATTTTCCAGTCTTTGATGACATTTATCCTCATAGACTCTAATGCTTCTTCAGCTTTTCGTATATATGCTTCAGCAAGATTAGAATTAGATTCAATAATACGTAAACCCTCTTTCTTTCCAGCACACCAAAGTACTTTATTCACTTTTCAACACCTCATAGATAAACAGCTCTGCATGTGTAAAGACAACATGGTTTTTTAACACTTCCTTCAAAAGGATGTCAGAATGGACACTTTTTTGAAAGGACTTTAAAGGATAACAGTGAATACTCACTTCAAACCCTAAATTTCTTGAGACTTTCTTGATCTCTTCTTTTTCAAAGTTCCCAACAACAAAAATATCTAAATCAGACTCCTTGTGAAATGTTCCCTTCGCATAACTTCCAAAAATAAGGCCTATTCCATGAATAAAAGGCTGTATTTTTTCTATCAATTCCTTGACAAGAAGATGTTGTTCCATAAACGCAATAGACTTATATTCTTCAACAAGAACAAGGTATCTCCTGCTAAGATCATTTCTTTTGAGAGCGTACAATTTTATTTTCCCTTTTACTTTTGATTCAAGAATTCCTTTATTTTCTAGATCCTCCAAAATAAGCTGTGCTGTTCTCGGGCTTATGCTAAGTGATTTCTGAACTTCTCGGATATAGTATTCTCTGCTAAATCCTTCAGTAAATAAAGAAAGGATTTGTAAGCCATTCTCAGTAATGTTTATTTTATCATACATATGCATTATTTATAATACAAGTGTATTTAAAACTTTTGTTTCCAGCTCTATGACCCAAGAAACATATCATAGATTCTCTCCTCTTTCATCTTCTCAGAGAGAGAAAAGGACTATATAAATGCTGCGAAAAAAGGGATAATATGTTTCCTGAGAGAAAGAACGACAACAAGCCTCAGAACATGTACCCGAGAAGAAACCAAAAAGTCAAGGGGAGTTAGAATAGTAACAAATAAGGTTATTATAGTAATATTAGTTATTTTAGAAACAATGAAAACACACTACTCCAAAAGCCACTTCCAAACAGGCATGAGAACGATTCTTTTCCCTTCCAGAACAAAAGCATCCTCCTGAGAATAAGTCAAGATAAAACCCTGAGGAAGATGAAACTCTTTAAGTGCACACAACAATCCTCTCAGTTCCCTCTCCTTTGTTTCTTCATTAAAATCAAAACAAACTTGCAGCACTTGAACTATCTTATCTTTCTCTTTAACAACAAAATCACACTCTCCCTCTTCTTGGAAATAAAAAATCTCTTTGCCTTTTTTTCGTAATGCTAAAAAGACCATATTCTCAAGCATTTTTCCTTTATCCTTAGAAAAGGAAGTAGAGTTCACATAGGAAAAGCCATTATCAATAGAATACACTTTCTTCGCAGCAATCTGTTGATTTTTATAAGAATAGTCAAACTTCTGAACAAGAAATATAAGATACGCATTTTCAAGGTAATGCACATAGTCAATAACACTCTGTACAGACTTAATGCCAAACATCTGTTTAAGAGAGTTATAAGAAAACTCTTTTCCCACATGACTGATAAGATAAATAGCCATCCTTGTGAGAATAGAGCTATTTTTTATGCCAAATCTCACTGCAATATCTTTCATAACAACATCAGAAAGGAGTTCATGAAGAATATCTGGATTTTCTTTTTTCAGGTATTCAGGGAAGCCACCTTTTTCAAAATACATGTCAAATACCACCAAACAAGCCTCCTCCTCTTTCATCTGAAGAAACTCTCGAAAAGAAAAAGGGAAGAGTTCTACCTGAAGGTGTCTTCCAGTGAGCTTTGTACCCAATTCTCTACTGAGAAGAGAAGCATTTGAGCCAGTAATAACTACCATCTCTTTTTTATCTATGAGGTAGCGTATAAATTTTTCCCACTTCTCCACATTTTGTATCTCATCAAAAAAATAAATACCTCCTTCCCCATACTCTTCTTTCATAATGGATTCTACTCTTATAAAATCAGATAATACAAAAACATCAAGCCGAGGATCCTCAAGGTTCAGATAATACCACTGTTTTTGTTTTTTTAAAAGCTGATGAAGAAAGGTACTTTTCCCACACCTTCTTATTCCAGTAAGAAGAAGAGCAAATGAATCCTCTATATGGATCTCTTTCTCACGTAAAACCCCACTATCTAAACTCAGAAGAGAGGCCCTTTGAAGAGCAATAACTTCCTTGAGTGTATCTTTAAGGATCATACAAAAGCAATACCTCTTCTATATTTAAATGTTTCTATTCACAATAGAAAGAAGTTTCTACTGACAATAGAAATACCTGGAAGAGAGCCCCATACAGGATCCCGAGAGCATAGAGAAACGACTGCACTGAATGTGAACTACCCTGACCTAACATCTTCATGTTGAGGTTAGGGCTTCTTGCTTCATAGAAAGACCTTTGTCTGTCTCAGCAGAGCCTTGTTCCAAAGCTCTCCTTAGTATTATTATAGCTGAAGAACGCGAAAGATAATTTTTTTCATGTTGCTTGAGTTTTTGACCATTTTTCTTTTTCATAATTGCTTCAATTTCCTTCTTCCCAAAAAGTATAGGAAGCAGAGAAAAGTCTTCAAATAGTACCATACTTATTATAATGGTTATAGGCCATATAAACCTATAGTTTTTACCCCTAAAGTAAAAAAATATCTGCATGCTATTTCTTTGCTTGTAAAGCATTTTCTACTTTCACTCTAATTCTTTGAGGATAATGAGAGAGATATTTTCTCAGTAGAGACCTATCTATCTTTTCTCGAAATTTCTCCACTACTTCAGGAGACAATTTTTCACGAAAGACAAAGAAATCAATCAAAGTCTTTTCAATATCAGAATAAGGAAGATAATACCCATAATCATTTTCAAAAGTAGACCCAAACATATATTTCCTTTGTGTTCTCCGAACAAGGATATTTCCCCCCATACATTGTCGTATACCTTGTCGGACAGGGCGAGGAGTAATAATAACAGGTATAGTCTCTTGTTCCCAAAGCCCATGAAAACTTAAAGCAGACTGTAACCCTAAATAAGAAGGTGTAAAACAAAAAACACTTAAACTTATCTCAGGATACTTTGTATAATACCCTTTTGTAAGTTGCAGAATCTTCTCAGACTTCAGAAGGGAATGAATAACCTGTTTTGCATAAGAACTTTCTTTTTTTTCACAAACAATTCTATCAATATCTCGAAAAGATACCACCAGACTCTTCTCAAAAAGCCGACCCACTTTCTTTACATATTTTTGCGTTCCCATGTCCTCCTAAGATACTCTAACATTTCCTCTGCTTTTGGAACAATACCTTCAATAATAATCGTTTGAAGATTTGATTCATCAAGAGCTTTTTCATAGTTTTTTAAAAAATCAAGCATAGACTGAGAAAGGCTTTCTGAGGGTATAACAAGAGAAGTGAGAAAATAAATATCATACAAATCCCTAATTTTTCTTCGTTTCCTATAAGTAAGAAGCTTTTCTAAAAGGAATTCTTCTGGAGTCAAAGAATAGATACTCGTATAGGTTCCATCAATATTTTCATAGTCTAAAAGATGCCCCTTTTTATGTTGAAATGTTGCTTCAAAGCGCACGACAACTCTTTCATATTCCAACTCCGAATAGATACTGTTTTTCAAAATCTTTTTCTTTCGTATCTGAAAACCCTTCTTTTCAAACTGAAGAAAAAGAGCTTCTATTTTTTCAAGATCACGAGAAAGATAAAAATCCAAATCCTCAGAAAATCTTTTTCCAGCATAGCACCTCCATAGTGCAGTTCCACCATGAAAAACAGCTTTAGGAAAGACAGTATAAATCTCCTTGACAAGCAAGTCATGGAGAAGAGAAAGCTTTCTATGTGACTCCTTTTTTATTCTTCGTACAAGAGGGATTTTGGTGTTCATTTTATACTAAACCATGGTTATATATATCCATAACTTTAGTTGAGCATATATTTAAAGCTTTCTATTCAAAGAGGAAGTGTAGGAAGAATATCATCTCCTCTTTCATCTTCTCAGAGAGATAAAAGAACTATATAAACGGAAAGGCATCCAAGCAGAGCTCTGGGTATTCAGATCCTAACAGAAATAGAAAATCTATTCTAATATTTTCTTATGCTCTTCTAAAGTAGAGACCTTATCTTTCAAAAGATCTACTAAAATAAAATCCTTTTTATTCAAAGTAAGAAGCACATCACAATGTGCACGCAAAAAACAACCAGCTATCAAAACATCAGCATACTCAATTTGCTCTTGTTTTTTCTCTAAAAAAAGCTTCGCATATAACTGCGCAACAATTTCAGCAGTCTCACCATCAACATCAATCCAAAGAAAATTATTCAAAATATCTTTTGCAACCAATAGTGAGGCATGAGTATTTTTTCGTAAGTAAGAGCCAGTCAAAATTTCAGCAACAGTAATTGTAGATATGAAAAGTTCATGTTTACCGATAAGTAACTCTTGGAGAAAGAAAACTGCTTCTTTATTCTGTCTATCAATCTCAACAAGAATAGAAGTATCAACAAGAATCTTCATAGAACCCCTATTCTCTGTAATCGTTTGCTATACGAAAAGCCCCTCATCTTTTTAAGTTTATTTGAAAATGTTTCTGAAAGAAAATGTCCTTTCTCAAATGCCTTAGGATTTCGTTTACTCACAGAAAGAGCATTTCCTGTAATATGTAAAACAAGCCTATCTCCTTCTTTAATATCTAGCCTCTCTCGAATATCCTTCGTAAGAGTAATCTGTCCAGACCGTGTGACGATGGTTTCTGCCATACAATTACTAAGGATTTTAGTATTTATATAGTTTCCTTTTGGAGGTGACTGACAAGTTCCGTCTTGATTTTCAAAAGGTGTTAAAATTTTCCTGTGGAG
>CAYJSK010000015.1:0-12937 GCA_964372745.1 Candidatus Woesearchaeota archaeon | reverse complement strand
TCAGGCGTAACAAGAATACTTCTACCAGAACGAGTAACAATTTTATACATACTTTCAGGTGCCCGTCTTTTCCAAACTTTCCTAGCTACTTGCTTTTCAAATTTTAGTGTCTTAGGATTAAAAGAATCAACTTCCACATAGCAATCAGCGACATATCCATCTTCAATGTTCAACACAGGAGATTGTAAAAGCAAAGACTCTACAAAATCTCTTATTTTAATCTTACCAGTAGGCAAATAGAGCTCACTATCTCCATGGACACACTTTCCACTTGCCGTCCCTCCCGTCACAAGGATGGAATTTTCATATTGTATTGCCAACCAAAGAAATGCAACGATCTCTTTTGAAGTAGTTTTATTCTGTATCAAACTCACAATGGTCCAAGGACTTCGCGCAAACTTTCGAATAGTAATGGTATTCCCGAGAGTAGACACAGGAAACAACGTTGCAGCAACCCTATCTCCAGTGAGAAGATGCGCATCCATAATAGGATCAAGCGCACTAATCTGTCTCCCAACTTTTCTCCCAATTTGTGACGCAAAATTATAAATACTTTCTTCATCATCAAGCTTTCGTGTAGACTTCAACCACCCATGTTTTTTATGGAAGACAGTAATGGGATACACAGAATTATTTATCGCAATCTCCTCCAGAAAATCATCTGCAAGAAAAACTTCAATATCCCCAAGCCCATACATCGTATGCAGAAGAATCCCAGCAAGTACCTTTAATTTATCTTCAGGAAGAGAACTAAATCTTTCTTGAAGAGCAGTCAATGCTTGTTGATAAAACATTTCTTTCAAAGCACGTATTTTCGTAGGATCAGTAATTTCTTCCACACTCACAGGAACATTTCGAGATAATTTCTCTGCTATTTCCTGCAACACTGCTTTCGTCCCAATATCAATCTGCGGGAGAACAAGATCATACACAGCAACATTCTCATGGCTATCCTGATAAATAGAAACAGTTCCAGGAACTCCATCAGCAGCAAGAGTATAACTCTCAATCAGTGTTCTACTCATAATCCTACCTCAAACAAACTGCTATTTAAAGAATCTTGCACACAGACATAACTATCAGAACTCGGAAGATTTCTTCCTGGACCAACATCACTATTTTCTATGGAACTATTCTCCCACTCCCCTTCACTTAAAGTATATTTTTGATCAGCAAGATACACCGTAGTAGCAGTATATTCACCATTATACGCACTCACATGAGCAAAGTCTGTATAGTTCAAAGCATACTCCTCAGTAAAATTTCCAATAAGTACAGTACAAGTGTAAATTCCAGTTCCAGCAAAGGCATCCTCAAGAGTAATGACTTCTACACTTTCTTCAACAACAATATCTGTAGCAATAGATTCAGGAACAACATCCACTTGTTCAACAAAGAAAGTATCCCTATAAAGGTAAACAGTGAGAGAAACTCCTATGAGCAAAAGAAGTCCTAACAAAATAAATATTTTTTTTCGAGAAACCTGTGGAAGAGAAAAAGACTTCTTCACTTGTAGAGGAGCTTGTCCTTTCAATATAAACAAAGTCCCACCAAGAGGAGTATACACAACAGCAATGAGCCCTTGTTTTTCAAGCACCTTTCCCCACTCTTCGACATCAGCCGCAGAAGCATCTAATATATCTAGAACTTTTTCTAAAGAAACTCCAGAAGAAGAAACTTCTATAAGATGATAAAATTTATCAATATCTGTTTTAAAAGAATTTTTAGGAAGAACTTTTTCTACAGAAATTTTTTGACCAGAACTTTTCTCATTGACCTTTTCTAATCCTCTTTTATATAAACTCATAAAAAAGTAAAGAGAAACAAGCTATAAATACTTTACGACTAAAACGACCACCAAGATCTAGGCAATACTTCACCTGTCACTGCTTCCCCCAAAGAAATATATGCCTTACTAAGTTTTCTTCGAGGATATAGCAAGGTATAAGGTTTCATCTGAGCCAAAGCCTTCATCATCTTTGTATCTTCCGGAAGGGTACTAAGTATAGAATAACCAAGTGTTTCCTCAATCTCCTTTTGTCCTAACTCAAACTTCTTTCTATGTACTCGATTCAACACTAGTCCAAGAATAGGCTTCTTACTTCTCTCAATCAATCGTACCGTACTCACTGTAGTGCTCACCGTAGGAAAATCTGGGCTCAAAACAACAAGCAAAGCATCAGCAACATCAATCGTTGCACCTATCTCATGAGAAGGAGAAGCATCCACAAGAATATAATCATACTTCCCAGAAAACTGCCGTAATTTACTCTTAAACCCATCTGAACAAACTTTTTTAGGATAATGAAGACTTGCAGGAATAAAATGAAACTTTTCCTCAAAATCATGCACTGCAGTAAACACATGCTGCTTTCCATCGAGCACATGATGAATAGTTGTTTCAGGTTGTACAACACCTAAATGCATTCCTAAGTTCGGCGCAGAAAAGTTCGCATCCACAAGCAACACTTTCTTTCCAAAACGTTCTGATAATATAGCACCTAAATTACTCGTCACACTAGTTTTTCCCACTCCCCCTTTGACAGAAACAATTCCAATGACTTTAGTTCTTTTCATCGCGCACCTTCTTCAATTCTTGAAGCACTTGCTCTTTATCTTTTTTCTCAATCTTCTGTGCCTGTAAATATCTCACAGGTAACCCTAACATATTCCTAGCCTCATCTCCAGTAATCGCTCCTTTCTCTAAAAGATCCAGAACTTTTTCCAACTTTTCTAACTCTTCTGTATGAGGCTTCAAAGGTTCATGTACTTTCTTCATCACTTTCTTATACAAATCAAAATCAGGAGAGTGAACAAAACTATCCACAACAGTTTCTGGCATTTGCCCTAACAAATCATCAGTCACCTTAAGAACTCGTTTCACATCTTCATCAAGAAGTTTAGGGTATTCCTGCTTAATATCCTCTTTAATTTTAAGAAGCTCTTCTTGTTTATCCTGCAAAGTATACGCTTCATCAATAGCATCTTGCAAACGTTTTTTATCCTGTACTTCTTGTCGTGAATATTTTTCTATAATACCCAGAATTCTTTCCTCTTTATCCCTCTTAAAGAAAGAGAAAAAAGAAAAGCCTTTCTTAGTTGATTTCTTCACTTGTTTCTTCTTTCTTCTCAATCTCAGAAACAAAAAAAGACAAAAAACAAAAATAACAACACCCAAACTAATAAGAATATACTCCCACGAAAAAGAAAAGCCCTCTTCACTCCCTTCATAAGTCCTAGTTACAGGTGACTCTACTTGTATTTCTACATCCTCAGCAAGAACTATACCAAGCAGAGCTATACTAAAGAAAATAATAAACCACCTCATAAAAGCAAAGAGACTCTCGAGCTATTTAAATCTTGCTCCTATCTGATTTTCTATGGACAACCATTTCCAGACAGGAATGACTTTTATGACCTTATCCTTAAAAACAAATGTATCTTCCTGGTTATAAGTCAGGATTAATCCTTCAGGAAGCTTAAACGCATGCATTGCTTCAAGAATACCCTTTATTTCTCTATGCTTACTATCTTCATTAAGTTCATAGCATACCTGAATAGCTTCAACTATCTTTATACCTTCTCTAATCACAAAATCACACTCATTTTCATTCTGGTAGTAAAAGAGTTCTTTATTTTTTTTCCTTAAATGTAGAAAAACAAGATTTTCAAGCAATCGTCCTTTATCATCAAAAAAGGAGATAGAATTTTTCACTATAAAACCATTATCAATAGCATAAACTTTCTTAGGATTTACAAGCCTTTTTTTCATAGAATAGTCGAACCGAGAAAGAGTAAAGAGAATATATGTATCTTCAAGATAAGAAACAAAAGTTATTGCTGTATTTACTGATCCCAATTTAAAACTTTTTTTAAGAGAGTTATAAGTAAACTGTTTCCCGATATGGCTCAACAAATAAATAGCTAGATCTCTCAATACTTGTTGATTTCTTAGTTTATATCTTGCTATAATATCCCTTGCAAGTATATCCTTTAATAGCTCTTGAAGAATATCTGGCCTTTTTAATTTTAAATATTCAGGAAAACCCCCATAAGAGAGATATTCTTCAAATGAATGTATTGAAAGACCCTTCTTATTTATTTTAAGAAACTCCTTAAATGAAAAAGGAAATAGCTCATTATTTAAGTGCCTACCAGTTAATTTTGTCCCAAGCTCTTTACTTAAAAGAGAAGCATTAGATCCAGTAATAATAACATGTTTTTTAAGATCCACTAATCTTCTTACAAAAATTTCCCACTTTGGGACATTTTGGATCTCATCAAAAAAATAATAATTCTGATTATCATATTCTTCATGAAAGATTTGTTCTAATTTTTCAAAATCTACTATTTCAAAATTTCCAGCCCTTGAATCTTCAAAATTAAAATAGTAAAAACCCTTACTATGACTCATCATTTGAAGGAGAAGTGTACTTTTTCCACATCTTCTTATTCCTGAGAGAACTATAACAAAAGGTACATCCAAATCTATACTTGATATCTCCTCCCGCTCTATACCAAGGTCAAATAAGGAAATTTCTTCTTTTTGTAATCGTACTACTCTTCTAAGTATTTCTTTATCAATCATACTTTATTTAACTATTCTGAGCTTTATAAACCTTCTCATTAGCAATGAAAACTATTGTTCACTACTAATGAAAACTTTTAAGATTCCCACTTATCCCTCAACACCAAGAGCCCTATACTGAGAAAAATCTCCTGCCGGAGAGAGTGTCGCTGTAGTATTAAAGTTTACATATACCGTCCTATTCAAATTTTGATACACAAAAATCATAGAGAGGATACTAATATTTGAATCATAATCAAACCAAAGAGTCCCTGTTCTACTAGAATACGATTGAAAATACACATCTACAGCAGAACTACTAAAATTTACTCTAAATGGACTATTACTTGCACTAGAAGACAAAATCTTTTGACCATTATACACTTCTCTTCCAGCAGAATCAAGCATACGCACTTGAACCAGAGTATCACTCCCATTAGCACTAGGAGTACTATTTGAAGTAAACGCACTGGTATTCAAAACCTGTAAAGTGACATTGATTTGTTTGAGTAAAGAACTATTTTGCGTGAAAACATAAAAATTGCTTGTATTCCAAGAACTGCTTACTCCATACAAAGGGAGAGAAAAACCATAACTCACTGTATCCAAAGCAATAGGAACCTGTATCAGAGAAGAATAATTTTGTTCAACAAACTGTTCATACGCAGAAAAACGCTGAGCATAATCTACACTAGAATTTATACCCCCGGAAAAAGAAACACTCACATTACTTGAACTTCTCGTAATAGCAATATCCTGCATATTTTGAAGTACAAGCACATCTTGAGAAAGATCATCTAAAATAAATGCAGCCTGACTTCCTAAAGGTAAAACAACAGTAAGATCCTCTTGAAAACCATCAAACCATCTACTATATGCAAGAACAAAAAGAAGCAGTGCACTAAGAAAAAGAAGGATAAACACAGTAAAAAGAAAACCTTTTTTATTCATGCATACCACCCTCGAATATTTGAGAAATACACAGAACCATTAGAAGAGACAAAGGAACGAGTAACAAAGGAAGGGTAGCTAGTATTTGTACACCCGGATTTTAAAACAGAATAAAGACGAGAAGAGCTCGAAGAATACACTGTCACATTAAAACAGGTTTGATTTTTTGTATAATTCCCTAAAAAAGCACTAATATTTTCTTGTGCAAAAGCCCCTTGCTGCTCCATCACACTTGCCACACTATGAGAATATTCAACCATCTCAGCATTACCCAATGTATGAATATCTAACTGGGAAATCCAATAAAATAAAACACTAAAAAAAAGAAAAGCAACTGCTAATGCAAAGAGAGCATCAAGACTGAAAAACAAACCATTTTTATTCATTGCCACACCCCAACCTGAACAGTAACAGGTCTAGTATCTAAAACAGCAATTCTTTCCACAAGAACAAGATCATTGGCAGAAGAAGCTGTGGAAACACCAAAGCTATACAAAACTCCAGAAGCATTCACAACACGAATAAAACTCTGATACTTCGTAAGCCCAAGACTAGCACTCGTATTCACATAACTATTATTCAAACTCACCAGTCCTTGTAACTTTACAACATCCAACTGATAATCACCCGTACTCATAAGGCCTAAAGAAGAATAAGTTCCATTTGCATACCAATTCCCAGGTTCTCCACTACTCAAAAGCAATTGCATCATCGCAAGCTCAGCTTTCATTTCCATGTCTGCACGCTGAGAAACAATTTCTGTTTTTTCTTGAGAGAAATTCCACATCAAGAGCGAGAGAAGAAAGAGAACAAGAAAAATTCCTAAAGCTAAAAGAATATCCACAGAGAAGAATTGAGCTTTTTTAAACAAAAGAAACCACCCCCTTGATATTCCTTGCAACATGTTCCCCAGAACTCAAAACAGTTTGATTTATATTTTTAGTAAAAAGAGCAACAGTATATCCTTTTCCTAAATAATCCACTGCAACAAACCCTTCATCATACACAGTCAGTGTAAAAGCAGTACTCTTTGCAAGAGAAGAAGAAACATAAAACGTTTGATTACTTCCATCACCAGCTAAAGAAAGAGTTTGAACAAGAAACGCAATATGCTCTGCTTCTGTACGCGCACTTAATTGTATTTGTTTTTCCACACTCGAACTAAATCTATCTTGAACAACATACTGAAAGAGAATGACGAAAATCAAAAGAAATACTCCAAGAATAATCATAAAATCTACACTAGTCTGTCCTTCTTTTCTTCTCATTGTACATACAAAGTTACATTATCAAAAGAAAACTTCGCCCCTTCATCTCCATTATTCCAACTATACACTTGTCCTCCCAAAGTCAAATAATACCACCCAGCTCCAGTAATCAAAGGAGTCACATTATACGTTGCATTATACGTAACTATTCCTGTAACATTTGTCATCCCAGGATTTTCTTCCCAATACAACTCATTCCAATCATCTGCTTCATCTGCAGTATCCAAACCCTTCCCAAGATAAGTATAATTCCCATCATAAATCAAAACCTGATCAACACGAAACTCATCATTTCCATTTTCAAAATCAGGTGTGCGATATTGAATCCAAAAAGTACTAGAATTAAAATAGTAATCTTTCAAGTCATACCTATATCTCTTCCATGTATCATCATCATCACCATCAGTCCAATTTTTCAAAACATACCATGTACTATCATTATTACTTACTCGAAAATACGCATGATCATCACTTTCCAAACCACTTGCTTTGGCATAAAATTCCACAAAGGGATGAGAAGTCATAGAAAGATTGACCGACCTATCAACAGTATTGTTACTTGCTTCTAAAAGAAGAGAATAGACGCCAGAATATTCATCTTTATCTGTATCAACACCTGACCCAGTGACTGACCAATCATTTTGCCACCCCCAACCCCCATTATACTTATAACTGCTTCCTAATACTCGGGCTTCAAAATCATCATAGGCATAAAAACTTCCATTTCCAAATGTTGATTTTACCCAAATATCCTCATTACCATCCAAATTACCAGACATACTTTCATAAGCCCACTGAAAAGAAAGATTTGCAAAGCCCCCCTGCTGTAAAACTCCATACACTTCTGAATCAACATAAAATTGAATACCATAGGCACCAGAACCTTGACCTAAATCATTACTAGAACTACAACCTTCATCACCAATATTCACTGTAATAACCGTACTATTGGTAAAGCGAACACAACTGGGAAGATTTGCTGGCGCCCCCATATATGTCCAATTTCTCCAATCCCACCCTGCATTGCTTCCATAATTCCAAAAAGTATTTGCAGTAGAGTTTAACGCACGAGTAAAAGCAACAGGATACAATCCATCGTATGGCCAAAGATCCAAATAATAAATATACTTCTGAGTAAAATTTAGAACAGAACTACTTCCAAAGCTATTTCCGCTACTGGTACAATTCACTTGCCAATAATAGTTTCCACGAGCTAAAGCCACAGTAAAATTCAAAGTTGTATTTCGCGTAATACTACTACTACTCATATTCACCACATTTCCTAAAAGAAGACTACAATTACTCATACTACTCGCACTCGTCACATTATAGGTAAAATCGATTATTTTTGAGCTTGTATTTGTTGCATTTGCAAGAGGATCAATAAGATTCACAGTAACATTTGTAGGAGCATTCACACACACAGAAGCACTCGAACAATAACAAGGAAGATTTGTGCAAGAACCAGTCATAGTGGAACTATCACACTCTCCAGAATCGGTCGTAGAAACAATGACACTCTGTCCACAACCACTACTACAACTAGGCTCATAACACACATTGTCTGTACAAGAACCAACATCAGCTGCGCAATTTTCTCCAGAATCACACACACCATTTCCACAATAAGAAAGACTCGTAAGATTCGTAGAAATATACACTATCCCAGAAAGTGCTTGTACATCAACCCAATGTCCACCAGAATGTGTAGGTAAATCTCCACTCACATTAAAATCTAAAACTCTATAAATAGTATTCCCATTATAAAAATCAACTCGTAAAGTTCTTCCAGAAACATTAGTCGTATTAATCCCTTCTGGCAACGTAATATACACTTGTGTTTTTGCTCCACTTCCTTGTTGGTACAAAAGTTCTGCAGCATTCTTTAGTTGTATAAGTGCATCCTGTGCTTGATCTTCTCGAAACCCAGAACGATAAGAAAAAAGACTCTCAGAAGAAAACTGAAAGATAATCAAAAGAACAACTAAACCCACTCCTAAGATAATCAGTAACTCTGTCGCACCCTGCCCTCTTTTCATACAAAAAGAAAACCAACAGAAACTTAAATACTTTCTCTAGAAAACAGGTTCTTCAGGATATATAGTGACACCAGTATCAGTGATCTGCATAGGAAAAATCTTTGCAGAGTGTTTTGTTGCCCGCATTTTAAAAATTTCTAAACTTCTCTCCCTTATATCACCTTTTCGTACATTATACAAAAGAACAACTCCATCTACTTGAAATTCAATAACAGTTGATTTATGAGATGTAGGATTTGGCTCTTGTTCCGAAGTCATAAGAGATGTGACACCCCAATCATGTATAGAATCAAAGAGCTTCAAGATCCCCTTTGTTTTTTCTAGTTCAGTGAGGAAAAGCAAACTAAAGGCAGTAAGAGAATCCACAACCATACGCTTAATTTTTAAAGTCTCTATAAGATCCCGTACAATCCCCCCACCAGAGTCTAAAAATCTTTCCACTTGCTCAGGAGTATAATATAAAATCACTAATTTCTTTTGTGAAACATACCCTTTCAAATCCCAACCAAAGGAACGAAAATCTTGTATAATCTTTTCAGGGTTTTCTTCAAAACTAATATACATCCCTACTTCATTATACTTTCGTATACCTTCAACAAGGTATTGCATAGACAAAATGGATTTTCCACACCCTGCTCCACCACCAACAAGATTCACTGTTCCTAAACGTAAACCCCCTTCCATAACTTCATCTAAACCTTCAATTCCAGTAGGAACACGCAAAGAATGCTCATCACCATGTTCAAGGATATCCTTCTGTGTAGAATGAATAGTCTCTTCAATCTCTAAAAAACGAAGTTCTTCTGAAGGATCTTTCTTCACTTCTAAAACTTTTTCTTGCACCAGCGCTTTTTTCTTCTTTTCTACTTGAGCAATGAGACCCATAAAAACAAAGAAACAGACAAACTATATAAACTTTTTTTAGGAAGAGGGTTTTTCTTCTTGAGAAGGACTCTCTTCAACAGCCTTTTGCTCTAAAGAAGCTCCCTTTTCCTTAGAAGAGCTATTTCGATAAACAAGAAAGAGAACTAATCCTAACAAAAGTATACCTATTCCGATAAGAGCAATATTCTTGCTACTCAAAAGGGAAGGAGTATCACCAACAAGCCCCACATCACCAGTAATAACCTCACCAGATGCAGTTGCAGTCACATCCTGAAGAACAAGATGTACCAGCCCATCAGCAGAAACAGAATAGAGAGCAACATTAAGATCAGTAATACCATCCTTATCTAAATCTAACTTCATAATATAATCTAAACCTATAAGCCCTGGAGTAAGCACAGTTTGATTATTAATAAAAGGGCCGATATCCACTTTAATAGAACTCGTTCCAACATCCTCTATAATAATAACATGCTCACCACCAAGTAACTGAAAACGAATCTCATCATCATTATAGACATACACAGCTTGACTTCGTACTTCTGTAAAATCAACGTCATAACTTTCACCAGCAGAAACAAAACTCATAACAAGGACTAAAGACAAAAAGAGTAAAGCAATTCTTCTCATAAAAAGAGAAATTTTCTTAGGATTTATAAATCTTCGCTAATATCGTGACTGTCAACTTTGTTCTTGATAATATAAAGAATTTTTGATTTTTCTTTCCTGAGTATAATCCATTTTATGTTTTCAACCTTCTATAGTGTATTATCTCCATGTACCCCACAGGAAACTTTATAACACATTTTGAAAATCAAGACGGAACTTGTCAGTCACCTAATATCTCTACCTTTCTTCAAAAAGGAAGACTCAGGTAATACGATACATAAGGCTCAATGTTTTTGCTGAAGCAGTACATCCTTGTTTCTAAAACTCTCAAAGATTTTTGCTATTAACAAAGCTTTTACCCTGTTCTTCATTTTTGTCCATACCCCTTCTTAGTTTTTAAAATAGTCACTCCTTGTACCTTTCTCCTCCTCCTCACAAGGAAAAGAACCAAAAAGACAACCAAGACAAGCACAACAAGCACCCATACTATCCAAAGAGTAGATCTTTCTTCATCAACAATATCTGGAGCAATATCACTTGTTAATACCCCATCTTGTTCAACCCAATCTCCTAATTTAGCAAAGCTTAGATCAGCAAGTCCATCAGTGATTCCATTCAAAGTTACAAGAAGATCCATAACAGCATCTCCATCAAGATCAACTTCCTTTGATTCACCTATGGAAAGAGTAATTTCCTGAGGAGTACTTGCAACAGTAAGAGTAACAGTCCCAGCTTCTTCATCAACATTACTGATAGTAACAGAATGTTCTTCTACAACACTTGTAACAGGAGAAACAAAACTAAAACTATATACTTCCCCAGCAGCAACTGCAGAATATTGCACACTTCCTTCACTACTCCAAACTTCAGAAGAATCTATACTTAGAGGAGTTTCAGACTCTGGTGCAAATGCAGGTTTAGCTAAAGGTTTTTTAGGGGGAATAGAAGACTTACTTGATCCACCACTACTTGAAGATCCACCACTACTTCCTCCTGCGCCTACACTAAAAGTCTTTTCTAAGGTCCCAGTATTTCCTGCATAATCAGTAGACGTACACCTAAAGGTATAGGTCCCTTCTCCAACAGTATCAGTATAAGATCCAGAACTTACAGAACTAAAAGAACTTGCACCCGGTTTCTTCACAGAAAGACTAGGAGTAACAGCAGGATCAATCAAATCACTCACACTACAAGCTAAAGTCACAGCCTCAACAGGGAGAATACTTGATGGAGATACTGAAGAAGTAATACTAGGTATAG
This sequence comes from Candidatus Woesearchaeota archaeon, assembly GCA_964372745.1. Lineage (GTDB taxonomy): Archaea > Nanobdellota > Nanobdellia > SCGC-AAA011-G17 > GW2011-AR17 > JAGVZZ01. The sequence continues at coordinate 1,358 of CAYJSK010000015.1, read as the reverse complement.
TAGTATCAATAGTCACAAACCGATTAACAGTCATATTTCTGTTATTCGCAGTATCTGTAGCCGTAACATTCACAGTATAATTCCCATCAACCAAACTATAATTCATAAAGAGTCTACTAGAAGCAACTAAAGTACTCGTATTCACAACTTGTGAAGCATTGCTTGCATTTGCAACAGTAAAAGTAATGTTTGCAAAATTCGTTTCTGTAAGACTCACATTCATAATAAAAGTACTCACCGTAAGATTACTATTATTCTCTACAGTTGCAGTCGTATGATTCACTTGAGGGAAAGTCGTATCTACACGAATCGTTCTTTGTTCTGAATAATTACTATTATTTGCCAAATCCTTAACAGTAACATTAATCACATACAAACCATCACTAAGAGCAGAGAAATTTACAGACCTATTCCCACTCCCAGAAAAGAAACTACTATTCATATTTATAGCACTTCCATTCGTAATATTTGTCAAATAGAAACTAACATTATCAAAGTTTGTCTCAGTATAACTCACATTTATTCTTAAGATAGTAGTAGAAATATTGGTGTTATTTGCCAAACTATGATTTCCATTTGCTTCATAGGTTATCAAAGGTCTCGTCGTATCTATAGTAAAGGTTCTTTGTTCAGAACTATTCGTATTATTTGCAGTATCAACAACAGTAACATTGAGTCTATACACACCATCTGCTAAACTCGTAAAGTTCAATGCTCTTTCTGAACTAGCATTATTTTTGGTCCCATTAATATTTGCACCAGAACTATTGAGTAGATTAAAAGTAACATTTGCAAAATTAATCTCAGTATAACTTACATTGACTCTAAAAGTACTATCACTCCCCCAATAAGTATTATTCAAAAAACTATTCAAGCCAGTCGCTTCATACGTAATCAAAGGTCTCGTAGTATCAATAGTAATATATCTCACACGAGAAGAATTAATTCCAGTTGCATTTGTCACATTAAAATACCAGGTAAAGTTGTTTCCATTAACAAGAGTTTGATTAATCGTAACATTTCGAGAAGTCCCATTTGCAACATTGATCAACCCATATCGAGTCCCATTAATAATAATCTCAACATCATAGGATTCATTCGCATTTGCAACAGTAATATTAAAGTTAGGTGTATTTGTATTGACATAACTATCATTCGCAGGTGCATCTAAAGTAATTCCTGTTTGAAGAACATCACCAATAACAGTCTGGGTAAACAAAGTAAAAACCAATATTAAGACAAACAATATCAACAAAGATTGTAGATTAAAATTTTTCATATAACACCTCTCCTATAGAAATAGTGAGTAGGTAATTGTTTAGCTTTCTGAAGTTATAATTTTATGCATAAACTGAAGC
>CAYJSK010000014.1:0-13056 GCA_964372745.1 Candidatus Woesearchaeota archaeon | reverse complement strand
CGTTTTTTGTAACGTTCGTTTTTTGTTGAGCCTCTGCCGGCGACTGAGGCCAGGAAAAACCTTAAAAGGAAGTTCTATACTAAAGATTATATGAAATTCCTCATCATTGGAGACCTTCATGGACAAATGCCCACTATCCATTTTAAGGGCTTTGATGCAATCATAGCACCTGGAGATTTCTGTTCAGATGCTCCCAGACAGTACATGTTTGAAGCTCTCAAAAAACATTTAGAGGATCCTAAATCTAAAGTTCAGTGGTATGATATTGTAGGCAAAAAAGAAGCAACAAAAATGATTCAAACATCTCTTGCTGATGGAAGAAAAGTCTTAGAATTTCTGAACTCTTTGAATGCGCCTGTCTATGTTACCCCTGGAAACTGGGATTGGACAGAAGACAAAAATAATAGATGGAAATTTCTTAAACAAGATCACTGGAAATCATTGATTAAGGGCTTGAAAAATATCCATGATACTCACCATAGAATGATCGATAAACAAGATTATACAATCATTGGACATGGAATTTCTTCTGGACCTGAATATCCTCAGTATGAAGATGATATGGGTAGGCTCAAAAAGAAACGGAAACTTACAAAAGTCAAAAGGATGTATGAGACAGAAAAAAAAATAGTCTCACAACTCTTCAAAAAAGCAAAAAAGCCTATTATCTTCACTCCACACAATGTTCCTTTTAATACGAGTTTAGATCAGATTACAAACAAAGACTCTCCAAGAAAAGGATACCACTATGGGTCTCTTATTGCACGAGAAATGGTAGACCAGTACCAACCCCTAGTGTGCATTGGCGGGCATATGCATGAACATTTTGGAAAAGAAATTTTGGGAAAGACACTTTGTATTAATGCTGGTTTTGGAAGTGATGTGAATACTTTATTAATTTTGAAAGGAAACACAATAAAATCCGTAGAGTTTTGGAAGAAATAGGGATTGTCTTGGAAAAGGCAAATGAATATTCATTATCTCACTTAGAACAATTTGCACCTAGAAATTATATCCTTAAAAACACTGCAAATATAATCTTATTTCCTTAAAAAGAGGAATTTTTATGCTAAATAGGAAGTTTTATTAAGGATAAGTCCCTCTATATATGTATGGCTACGAAATATGATATTTTCATGGATTTGTATTCTCAGGCTGGCCCACGAAAAATTATAGATATTGTCAAAAGCCTCAAGCAAAATAGATCAGAATATGACAACATAAGAAAGAATTTGAACACCCTTATAGAGTGGAAACTTATTCATAAAAATAGACAAGGCTATGAAGCAGTTATGAATGAGAAAAACCAGCATCTTTTTGAGATGATGAATTATTGCTTAAGAAATGGAGTAAACTATAACGACTTCCTTCATAAAACAGTCGCTTACTATTTGAGTAAAGCCTTTCTGAAAAAGTCTTTTAGCCCCAAAGATATTGCCCTTCACCCAAAGCTCTTTCGTAGAATCTCAGAAACACTAGAAAAGAATGGATTTTTACTCGTCCTAAGCAGAAAACCATTCAAGGCTATGGTCCCTTATAATTCTTTCTTACGAGACCTTGTGGTGTATTACAAATACCATCCCTTTGTTGCTCAAAAGCAGAAAGATGAATATTTTAAAGAAATCCAAAAAGAGTTGCTCCTGTTCAAAAGACTCAAGAGCAAAAATAGGAAGAAATACCAGGAAATTATGGATGCCTTCCAAATTACATTTATCCAGCATAGCTTGAGTATCGAAGGGAACCCCATTACCATGGCTCAAACAGCGAAGTTATTACGTGATCAGACTGTTCCTGAACATGTGAGTGTTGAATCTGTGTATGAGGTGCAAAACTATCAAAAAGCATTTCTCCTCATGGCCAAAAATGTAGGAGATGGACTCCCTCTGACAAAAGAGAGTATACTTAATTATCACTTTATTGCCTTGCAACATAAGCCACAATGGGCAGGTAAAGTGAGAGATACAAAGGTGAACATTAGAGGGAATAGACATTTTAAAGTTGTTGATCCCAAACATATTGGCCCTCTGTTAGATCGGCTTGTTGAAAAATACCATGCATTTGGAAACATCAAGAAACATTCACTCAAAGAAATTTTTGCTTTTACTTCCTATCTTCATAATGAGTTTCAACACATTCATCCCTTCTTTGATGGGAATAGTAGAACAACGAGAATTATCACCTTTCATTTTTTACACATGAATGAAATTCCTATTATGGATATCCCTTTAGGCCTCTTAGAGGAGTATATACTTGCAAGCAAAGGGTCTCACAAGAGAGATGATCACAGACTTGCTCAGGTCTTGCAGAGGATTATTCTTTATAATTTAAAAACTATGAATGAACATCTCAGTTCAGCCCATTCTTCTTAAAAAAACTCTACGAAAAGCTTATAAATATGTAACTACTCATAAGAGACTATGAAACAAACTCTTTATGCTTTAGCACTTGCTCCCCTTACAGGAATAGCTGGTGCAAAAGTATATGTTGGATTACATCCTATTCCAAGCATCGAAGAAATGGATAGAAACTACTATGAAAAAAAAGCTCGCCTGTATGAACACAGTTCTGGTTCAAACTTAGAGGGAAAACTACAAGATCAAATCTTTGGCATTATTCTTGTCGATATGCAAGATTCTTTTCTTCAGGGAATTCATACTCCTGAAAGAATACAATTGATACGGGAACAAAAAAAAGTACTTGCAGTAGCCGCAGAATATGATCTTCCTGTTTTGATTTTTGAGATGGATAACTATGGACAAACAACAAAAGAACTGCAAGAGCTTGTTGATACAGTACCACGAACAAAAACTTTTTCTAAGAATAGAAATGATGGTTTTGAGATTTATGATCCACTACCACGATTTGATCCAGAGACATTTCCTTCAGATTGGTTGAAACAACAAGGTGTGGATAGTGTGTATATGATGGGGGTCAATGGAAATGCTTGTGTGAAAGAAACAGCAGACTCTGCAATGAAGATGGGTTTTACTATTGCAACAAGTACTGATGTAATTGCTACCGCAAATAAGAATGCGGCTACAGGCAGTTGTGCATATGAATCTTGTATTGAAGCAAGGGCTTCCTTGAGTGATTTTGTAGAAAAAGGGATTTTACATAACGAAAATGATGCTTTTCTCGACTATTTTAGAGGAAAAAAAGTTATAATCAATAATACAAAAGCATTTAAAGCAGATATTTAGTTTTTCCAAGAATGACTCTTGATGCGAAAGTGAATGGAAGTCCTATAGCATATACACAAAGCCCCTTAGAAAAGCTCTATGAAAGGCTTAGTCTCTGTGACGAAAGACATTTCTATACCAAAAGAGATGGAGGTATTATAAGAGTACGATTACACCCTGCATATTTAGATAGAGATATGTTTCGTTATCAAGCAAATGTTCTTAATGATGGAAGAGAGATGAGCATAGGACTTGAGGACCCTCGAAAGGAGCTTATTGAAATCATAACACCAGAATTTGATGGGAAAATTAGTGTAGAAAGAGACCTCAGAAAAGGGAGAGTTCTCATTAGAAAGATTTCACAAGATAAAAGTTTATCCCTGATAAAAACATTCAAACTCTCTGATTCTTTAGATGCTGTAGAGAGATATGTAAGGAGCTTGTATTAAGATGTCTCTTCTTGATGAACTAAAAAAACAAAGATGGCTATTTCTTGCGGGTTTAGCAACAGTTCTCGCAAGTGCGAGTGCAACAAAATATTTCTTCCCCAGAGAAGTTTCTAATATGGGTTTCTATGATAAAGATCTTGATGGGTATGTGGATGTTATTGAGGATAAGAATTGGGGTATTGTTCTTACGAATGATAGTGAATACCTTATTCCTGTTACAGATATTGATCCTTCCTACAAAATCTGTTATTTTTCTGAGAGCATTTCACTGACAGACAAAGAGTTTGTACAAAGAACACGAAGGGTTTTAGAAGACTGTTTGAGAAAGAATTAAGTCTCCATATCTGCAATTTGAATTAAAGTTTTTGTATCATAACCCATAGAATCAAGAAGGTTACAAGGGTGAATGCAATCACACGCTTTCGTTTTTGCTCTCATCGCATCTGCATCTTGAGACTTCCATAAGGCAGTAAAATTCATATCAAAATCATTGAGGTTTGCATAGGGTCTTGTTGGTTCACAAACTGCAACTCCCCCATTAGGATAAATCACTGCAAAAGTAGTTCCTGCCGTACAGGTTACCACTCTTTTTTCTGTTGCAAGCATTTGAATAGAATATTTCCATTTCAGTTTCTGAAAATTCTGCCAAGTTTTGTCTCGATGTTCTTCTACTTCTTTCAATAATAGATTGTCATATAACTCTTGGAGTTTTTCTGGAGATACAGATTCTGTCTTTCCCAGTTCTCCATCAAGATGACTGACCACATCTTTTGGAACTCGATAGGTGCCAATATGTGCCCCTCGAAGAATGTTAAACTTATGCATAGTCCCAGGGAATTTTGTTTTGATTTCTTTGACAAAGTCTGGAAGCAAATCATAGTTTGCAGTACAAATGGTGGTCATCACAGAGACTTCTAGTTGTTTTGTTGTTTTTCGTAGTTCTAATAATTGTTTGAGGGTTTCTGAAGCTTTTTTATAACAGGTAGGAATGCGTCGAAAACGATCATGCATTTCTTCTGGACCATCTAAGGATACTTGGACATGAAAGTGGAGATCTGGACATTCTGCAAGAATTTTTTTTGTCATCTCTAGCGTCCTTTGCGTGAGCATACCATTTGTTGGCGTTGTTACTCTTCGTGTGCCATTGATGTGATGAAAGGCAATAATAATATCTGCAAGGTCTTTTCGTAAATAAGGTTCTCCACCTGTGAGCATTAAGGTTCGTAAAGGATGTTTTAATGTTTTTGCAATCCTTTTCATGTCGTCCAAACTGAGTTCTGGTTTTCCTGTATTTAATTCTTCCCAATAAAAACAATGGTCACATTTAGCATTACAATAATTCGTCACATAGAGAGTCATATTGAGAGGACTTTGTAAGCGATTCATTTGTGCAACGCGCACTTTGTTTGCTGCACGAATACCAGCATCTCGCAAAGGTTTTGGTAAAGAACGAAGAGTGTTAAAACCTAACTCCTCCATTTGTGTTGCTATAGCCATCTTTTTCTCGTCTCTAAGAGATAATCTTTCCTTTTAAACCTTATGTACATGGTCTCTGGAAAATGGACAAGATTATACAAGTAGGCTTTTGTTAATGCATAGGCATAATCACAACCAACAATGAGAATTTTAAAGAGAAAAGAAGATTTTTTTACTTGTTTTTCTTTTCCTGATACCCATTTGGTAATGTCTCTATTATTTTCTTTGAGTTCTTTCAATTTCTTTGGACTTACTGTGTTGTATATATCCAATAAAGGGAGAATAGGAATGAGGTAGAGAGGATAATTTTTGAGAAATATTTTTATCCTATTTTTATGAAATGCATAGAAGACACTTTTTCTTCCGGAGTTGGAGACATAATGGTAGACTAAAGATCTGGAGTCAACGACACTCTTTAATTTCATTTGCTTTAATTTGTATCCTATTTCTTTATCTTCACCTGCATACAAAATAGAAGTGTCAAAACCTTTGCAACGTTCAAGATCTTTTTTTCGCATCATACAATTACAGGTTGCAATATAGCCGCAAGGATACAACTGGTAGTCATCTGTCTTCATGATATAGGTAGAGGTTTCACCATTGTTTGTGATTTCTTTTCTTTTTGTGATGACTCCATCAGGAGTTTTGTATGCTTCCCCGCCTAGAGCTCCAATCTCAGGATGCTCTTGAAGGATTTTCACCATGTTTGAGACCACTTGAGTATGAGTCATCTCTATATCTGAATCCAAAAAATGTACATAGTCTCCTTTGGCAAGAATCGTTCCTTGGTTTTTTGCAATACTTACCCCTAGATTGGTTTTATTTTTATGCAAACGAACGTTGGGAAAATCTTTCTCTATAAGCTCTACAGAACCATCTGTACTCCCATTATCAATAACTATTACTTCGAAATCAGGATAGTCTTGTGTTTCTATACTTTTTACTGTTCTTTTCAGATCCTCTTTTCTATTCCAAGAAGCAATAATGAGGGAAACTTTTTGCATAGTTCATTTTTTTAAACCCCTCTTTAAATAGTTTCAGAAGGAATGCTTAAATAGAAGATATTCATTTTCTCGGCTATGATTATTGAAACATATGATGTGGGTGGAAGTTGGATACGAGGAGCTATCGTTCAAGATGGTGAAATAAAAGAAATAAGAAAGTGTGTCACTAAAGAAAACTGGATAGAACAAATTAAAAGTTTATCTGAAATCCTCAGAAGAGACTATGAACCCTCTCAAGTTTCTCTTGCTCTTCCTGGGCCTGTATCTGGAGGAATTCTTTTGTCTGCACCACCCTTGGGTCTCAGAGAGGCAATTGATATCAAAGAACAACTCTCTTCATTAGGAACAAAAATCGTAGTGGAGAATGATCTGAATGCAGCAGTACTTGCAGAACTGTACCAAGGCTATGGAAAACAATGGAATAATTTTTACCTCCTTACGTTAAGCACAGGGATTGGTGCTGGGATTGTGATCAATGGCCAAGTAGTAAAGGGGGGAGAATTTGGACATAATCTCGTTAACCCTACTGGATATCCAAACCAAATGTGTAGCTGTGGAAAAAGAAATTGCTGGTGTGCATATTCTAGTGGAAGGGGAATTGAAAAACTTGCAGAAACATTAGGCTCCAAATATACGAGTGCAGAAAAAGTTTGTGAAGCATATAGACGAGGAGAGGAGAGTGCAAGAGGAATTATTACGATTACTCACTATGCAAATACTCAAGGTCTCGCAATGATGGTTAACGCTTTAGAAATGGAAGGAATTGTTATCATGGGTTCTTTAGGATTAGAACAATTTGATATTCTTATACCACAAAGAGATGAAATACAAAAACATGCAATCAATCCTGTCCCATCTATTGTCAAAACAGAGCTTGGTGATAACATTGGTCTTTTAGGAGCATACTACCGAGCACTACAATGAATACACTTATCATAAATGCTGATGATTTTGGATATACAAAAGAAGTGAATCTTGGAATTCTGGATGCACATCGTTTTGGAACACTGACTTCTACCACGATCATGACTAATCAAAAATTCTTTGAACATGCTATTGGTATTTATCCTAAATCCCTTGGTATTGGAGTACATTTGAATTTGACTTGGGGAAGATCACTTGCTACTCAGGAAAAGTTTAGTTCTCTTAACAAATATAAAATTGTCCTGGGACTCATTGATGAAGCATTTGTGGAGCAGGAATTTAGAAAACAAATAGAAAGCCTTCTCGAAGTAGGTATACGGCCGGATCACTTAGACACACATCATCACATGCATGCATTTCAACCTGTCACAAAAACAATTATAAAACTTGCAGAGGAATATAGAATTTTTAAAATACGTTGGCCTAAAGAAAAAGAAACAAGGATACTCTTACAAAGCTCTTATTTGAAACAAAAACTGATTAACATGCATCTTCAAGAATGTCCCATTAACACCACAGATCATTTTTTTGGTATTCTCCATACTGGTTCTCCAAAAATGAAGCACTTTCTTTCTTATCTTAACTTTGAAGGTTCTGCAGAAATTTGCTGTCACCCAGGAAAGCAGTCTTTTCAAGGACAAGATATACTCTGGAAAACTCGAAAAAAAGAGTTGGATATTCTTACGAGTGATATTTTCTTGAATACAATTAAAGAAAAGGAAATACAACTTATTAGCTTTAAAGAGTTGTAAGAAAATTTTATAAAGAGAGAATAAAAAAGACTCTCCATGGAACTTCATCTTTTCATGTATCCTTTTTCGACTCTTAAAAGCAGAGGAGCATGGATGTCAGAGAATGAAAGGGAAGGATCTCTTTTAGAAACTCAAGCTGCATATAACAAGGGTTTAGAAAATGCTAGAGGTAAACTTTTGTGTGTCTTTCGTGCAAGTCCTTTAGATGTTGTTCTTCGTGAAGAGAAAGAGCTGTATCAAAATATTCGAAAAACATGTTGGAATGCAAGTGTGCATATATCTCCTGAAATAGGTGAAAAAAATGTTACTGAAGAAAAACAAAATCTTGCAATAGAGCAGTTCTTAGCAAGACACTTTTCAAGCCCAGAAAGAAGAGCTCTTGTTGATATATACATCTTTGGAGATCCACTGAGTATCCTTCCAGAATGTGCGAATCATTTTCAAAGAGATTTTGGAATAAAAACAAACCCTCACATTTACGTTCCTGGATGTCAAAAAAATCCTCAAGAGCTTTGCAAGCTTTTAGATAGGTATAGAGAGATGGATTATATTCTTGGCTAACACAAAGTTATTAAAATACACTTTCTTTGGATAGCAGATGCAGAGTTTGGAGAGTCTCAAAGAAGAGTATGCACATTGTAGGCGTTGTCCTGAGCTATGTAAAAGTAGAATCCAGGTCGTTTTTGGATCTGGTAATCCTCAAGCAAAAGTTCTTTTTTTAGGCGAGGCACCTGGAGCAAACGAAGATAAATAAGGCATTCCTTTTTGTGGAGCTTCTGGACAAGTGCTCAATCAACTCTTAGAATCTGTGGGGTTAAAACGAGAGGATATTTTTATTACAAACACTATTCTTTGCAGACCCGAAAATAATAGAAACCCAAATAAGGAAGAAGTAGAAAACTGCAGAGAACGATTGGACCTTTTGATTGGCATCATGCAACCAAAAGTTATTGTCACGATTGGAAATTTTGCAACTGATAGAATCATTAAGAAAAAAGGCATTACAAGTATTCATGGGCAAGTGTTTCCTACTACAATACATAAAATATCATTTGATGTTGTGCCTGTCATACACCCAGCAAATTTTCTCTACCAAGGAAGAAACCCTCAGCTCTTTGAAAGTATGAAAAAGGACTTTGAGGTTATTGCTCAGCTTGCAAAGAAGACAAAAACACAACAAACTCTCTTCTAAATGTAACGAAAAGATTCATTTTTTTACAACTAAAGTGAAGAAAAGCATTAAAAAGTAAAGATCAAAAAAAGTGTAGCGATGTCTAGAATTGAAGATATAGTTAGAGCTGCTGAGGAAGATCGTTCTCAAGGAAATGTGCTGAGTGCTGTAGAGAAATATTCTGATGCAATCACTCTTTCTCCACGATTACTTCCCCTCTATTTAGGAAGACATTTTTGTTTTACTCAACTTAGACTCCATAGAGAAGCATTAAAAGATCTTCAATATATCATTCAAAAAACATCGTTTCTTGAAGAAGTAACTGGATACCTTGAGCCCTTGTTTGAAATTCGTGCAGATGCTTTTTACTATTCTGGAGAAATTTTTTTTAAAGCACAAGAATGGAGTAAAAGTTTTGGAGCCTACGAGGAGAATATACGCATTCTCAATTTGCTCTCAGAAGAGAATGTTACTTTTACGATGAAAAAAGCAAGTTCTTATTTTAAAAAAGGACTTATTCTTCAAGATAAAAAAGAAAGAATTCCCGAAGCAATCATAGAGTTTACAGAAAGTCTTAGGCTTAGTAGAGAAATCCTTAGCTTGGAAAGGAGAGATATACAAAGAACGGTCATTGAAAATCACCTCAAACAAACTTCTTTTGCAAGAGCTGTTTGTTATGAAAGAATAGAAAACTATGAGGCAGCAATGTGTGATTACCTTAATCTAGGTGATTTTGCAGGAAATTACTATGCTGGAAAGATGTATTTTTATGCTGGGAGACTAGGAAATGCTGAAAGACATTTAGAAGTATGTATGGAACTTCCTGAAGTGAAAGCTGAGCTTAGAGTACATGCAGCACAACTTTTACTTCAAACAAAACTGGGTTTACAAACTCATGTGAATAATTAAATTCTTCTTCCTGAGAATAAACTAGACATTTTTCCTGACATATCTTCATAGGGAATGACACGACAGCCACCAGAGGTTTTATCCGGTACAGGTTTTTGTTCCACAGTGACTGTTGCAGTTTGCACTTGTTTTTGACCCGGTTGATAGGTACGACCTTCTCTACTTGCAATAAGCTGTTCTAAAGCTTCCACAAGCTTTTTGAGATTGTCTACTTTCTCGTTCTCTGTGTCAAAACTTAAATTCACCTGCATGTCCTTATAAACACATCATTTTCCTTAAAAAGCTTTTTGATTATAGAGTATGTATGTTTTAGAAAGACTATCTTTTGACACTCCCTAGAGCCTTCAGTCTCAAGTCTGCATCAATACTTTGATCCCAGAGTTGCCAAAAGACTTTTTGTAGCCAAGAGACCCATTCTGGATCTTTAAGAATATAGTAGAGATACATTTTTTCTCTTAATTCTGTATGCTGTTCTGGATTCAGTGACTCTTTCATGACAGCAAGGCAATCATCAATAAGAAATGCTCGAATGGGCTGTTCACAATGTCGTACTTGAAATGCATCCCAACCTATACGAAGGTTCATTTTCATAAGTAAAACAACCTTTTCTTGAGAAATAATATCAATGCGTGTCAGAATTTTAATAGGGATTCTTTTTTTTGCTAAATTTTCTAGAATTTCTAATTCTTTTTTCCGTAAAAGGGATAGATTCCCAGAGAAGAAAAGGATACTTTGCACGCTCTGTTCCAGAAGTTCATAATGAGTTATTTCTTTCTTAGAAAAAGAAACCTCACGAAACTTTTCAGGAATAAACTGATATATATCAAAAGCTGAGAAATCTTCTTTTCGTTTATGAATAAGGATTTGTTGCAGTAATCGTTCTTGATAAACAGAACCTTTTCCTGGTTCAAGTGCATTCCAATAGACAATCTTTAATGCTCCTCGTGTACTCGGGCGAAAGATCTTCGTTTTGATTAAACCTGTTTCCAGACTGATTTGTTCTATATAACGATCGGCAGTTCTCCAGTTTTTCCCTAAATGCTGTGCAATTTCTTGTACAGTCTTGGGTTGTGCACGAACAGAATCTAACACTTTTGTGACAATGGTTTTTTCTAACATATACAACACTGTGTACAAATATTTGTACGTTAATTAATTCTTTGCTACAACACTATATACATTATATGATAAGCAAACCAGAAAACCTACAATTTCTCAAAGCAGAAGACGTCATTGGTTTCAAAAAGAATACTTGTATCTTTTGTAATCAAACCTATAATTTCCTTTGTAAACATGAGTCTGGTACTAGGACAAGCCGTAACCCTTATTCTGAGTCAGAGTACACCTGGACAAGTAAAACCTATTTCCCAGCAGATTTAGATCTCAACATCTTTACTTTTTCTTTTTCTGAAGAGGAACAAAAAAAAATACAAGCAGAACTATTAAGAAAAAAATTAGAACAAGAAATTAAAGGAAGAGCACAATCTCTACGAATGGACTTAGAGAAAAGATTACAAGATCTTCCAGAAACTTTGAGAAAGAGAACAATAGATGTAGCAGTAGGTGATATTATTTGTGAAGAAAAGACAGTAGGATTAAAAATAAGCAAGTATATGCACTATTTATTTTTTGCTGACCTGGCCACGATTTTCGATAATAAAAGTGATTATGGAGCATGCTGGGATGATGATATATACTACAAACCGAATGGAATCAAGGCACATCTCGAATGCTGGCCTTATCAGAAAGCAACACTGCAAGAAACAAAAATAGAAATATTATATCCAAAATTTCTTAAGACTTTAGAAAAGAGCCCTCGTTTCAAAGACTATAGAGCTGCATTAGAAGAACACCCTGAAATGTATGGAATGGCAGAAAAGATGAAGATAGAACTGAAGTTTAAACGTTACAACCCCTTACAAGATCTCTGACATACTCCAACGACTAAAGTCCTGGGCTTTCTCGCTCACACGAGCGTAACACACTATTCTGCTTTACAAGATTTCTTAGCTCCATTTTCCATACATTCAGCAGGCATAGATAAGCTTTATAAATCATCAACAAGCGTTAACACATATGACAGACATAAAAGTTATTCATGAGAGAAATATTTGTATCGGTTGTTGCGCCTGTGAATCTATTGCACCCAAAGTATGGGTCATGAATAAAGATAATAAATCTGATCTTATAGGAGCACATAAAGTGGAAGGCCAAGATGAAGTCTATGAATTACAAGTAGACGATCTAAAAATGAATATGGAAGCAGCTGAGTCTTGTCCAGTGAATTGTATTCATGTGGAAGAAGATGGAAAGAGAAAAATTTAAGAGTCTATAATCATTACTTCGTGTAGTGGAGGAAACATATGGTAAAAATCAATGAAAAAGCACCTGAATTTAAAGAGAAGGCATTTATCAATGGCACAATAAAAACCATTAGTCTCAGTGACTATAAAGGAAAGTGGGTTGTACTCTTCTTTTATCCTGCAGATTTCACCTTTATCTGTCCTACAGAACTGGGTGAACTTGCAGATCATTATGCAGAAATAAAAAAGTTAGGTGCAGAAATCATTTCTGTTTCTACAGACACGTATTTTGTGCACAAAGCTTGGCATGATAACTCTCCTACGATTAAAAAAGTAACATTCCCTATGCTTGCAGACCCTACAGGAAATGTTTGTCGTGCATATGGGACCTATATAGATGGAGAAGGTCTTTCCTTCCGGGGAACATTTTTGATTGATCCACAAGGAGTTTTGAAAGCATATGAGATCCATGATAATTCTATTGGTAGATCATGTAAAGAACTTGTGCGAAAGATTCATGCAGCAAAGTTTGTTGCAGAACATGGTGGCGAAGTGTGTCCAGTGAATTGGGAGCCTGGAGCAAAAACATTAAGACCAGGTTTGGACTTGGTTGGGAAGATTTAAGATGGCATTAAATGAAAGATATAGTTGTGATCTAGATAACCCTCTGCTAGAAACAGGTGAAGGTTTAGAAAAGACCTTAGAGATGTTGTCTTGTTTAGGATATGCTCCAAAGGATTTTGGAAGAACAAATATTGGTTCTAATTATAGAACTGAGAACAAAGAGTATAGAGACCTTGCTTTTATGTTACTAGGGAAGAAAGAAGAATCTATAGGGCTTGTGAATAGAACTGAACTTTTTCCTGATAGGAATGATGGATATATAGCA
>CAYJSK010000013.1:1866-13662 GCA_964372745.1 Candidatus Woesearchaeota archaeon | reverse complement strand
TCTGTGCGAGGAATTGGAAAGAAAGATATTGCTCGAGGAGATGTTCTTGGACACCTAGACAATCCGCCTACTGTTGTGAGTGAGTTCACTGCACAAATCATGGTGTTGAATCACCCTACTGTTATTACAGCAGGATATACACCTGTATTCCATGTGCACACCTCTCAAATTGCATGCCAATTTGTTGCAATTGAGAAGAAGTTGAACCCTGCTACAGGAGAAACTATACAAGAAAACCCAGACTTTATCAAGAATGGAGATGCAGCAATTGTTAAGTTGCGGCCTTTGAAACCTTTAGTTATTGAGACACAAAAGGAAATTCCTCAAATGTCTTCCTTTGCTATTAGGGATGCAGGACAAACTGTTGCTGTAGGACGATGTATTTCCTTAGTGAAAAAGGTTATGTAGGTCTTTTTTCTCTTTTTTTCTTTTTACAAAAACTATATAAAGCTTGGAGAAAAATAACAATCATGCAAAGAGCACGTATCAAATTATCAAGCAATAACATCGATAAGATGAATGAGATTATTGCGTCTATCAAGGATATTGTTGAGAAAACAAGAGTGAAGATTTCTGGTCCTATTCCTTTACCTACAAAAAAGTTAAAGATTACCACACGAAAGAGTCCAGATGGGGAAGGAAAAGCTAGTTGGGATAATTTTGAAATGAGAGTGCATAAAAGACTTATTGACTTAGGTGTTGATGAAAGAAGTTTGCGACTTATTATGAGAGTTCATATCCCTGAAAATGTGAATATCTCTATTGAGTTGTTGGATTAAACTTAGGTGGTCGTATGAGTGCTTTTCCTCAATATGTTGTTCCAAATTCTTCTTTGCCTGAACAGATTCTATCTACTTTTGAAAGAGTGTGTGCGGGTGATTCTCTGTTTTTTGAAAACTTTGATTCACCTTTTTATGCAGAGACTGGAAGTTCTTTTGTATATGTTTCTCGTATTACTGATAGTTCTTTGATTGTGCAAAAATATGAAGGAAAAGATGCTCAAACTCCTGTACGAATGCGTGTAGAAAGAGAGATTCTTTTTGCTGATATTTCCTCTTTAGACTTACGCTTCCCTCTCGCTCCTGATGGAAGAATTTACAGAGCTATTTTGAAAAAATAATTCACGAAGCTTTAAATATTTCTTTGATTCTGTTAATATTATGTTTGAAGATATTGAAAAACTTTTGTACCAAAGGTATGTTTTGCATACGCAAAAATTTGGGCTTGTTCGAGGATTAGATCCTACAAGTTATATGAACTCTGTGAAAACATTGAATAGGATTCATCTGATCTTGAATAGAGAAATTCTTCTTAATAAAAAACTGTATACACTTCTTCAAAAAGAGCAATTCCCTGAGAAAGTACAAAAAAAGTTTGTAAAAGATGCAGGTGAAATTCTTCTTCACATAAATCGACTCCTTGTTCAAGAGAATGCAGTTCTTTGTCGAACGAATGTGTTTAGTTATAGTTTTTCTGCTGCTCAAAAAATTGTTACTGGAAAACAAGGATATTTTCAAAAGAAATTGAAACAGTTTCATCGTCTTGCACAGAAAGAGCTTGTTCTTCACCAAGACTTGTTTCTTCTTTCTCAATCGTTAGGAGAATATTCTGTAGATCAAGAAAAGGTTCGTCGTTCTCGGAGATTAGTAAAAGATCTTAAAGAGGAGTTAGGAAAACTTGCGCGAAGTGTCGGGGATAGTGCTCTTGTGCAGAAGCATGGGGAGCATGTACTTGTGCTTATTGGGAAGTTGAAGAAGACGGAAATTTATGATTTTATTCAACAGGATGTGAAATATATTCAGACAAAAGTGGAGTATGTTATGGCCCATCCTAAGGAGCATAAGATTGCGTATTTTTTAACGACTGTGTATATTGTTGCACCTTTTACTTTTGAAATGACTGGTGTTATTTTATTTTTTAGATATATAGGTAAATATACTCTTATAAAAACCAAAACACTGAAGAAAAAATTTACAAAAAAGGTTTCTGGCCAATAGTACTCGGTCCACGACGTCCTACTTTAGGGCCATCAGTGACTATAAATCCTACGGCTTTTAAATTGTCTCTTACTATTCTTGCACAAGAGTATGTAGCAAGCTTTGCTCCTGGTTTCATCCTTGTATAGATTTCTTCAAAAAATTCTTTGGTCCAGAGTTCTGGGTTCTTTTTTGGAGAGAAGGGGTCTAAGAAAACTTTATCTATTTTTTCTTTTACTTTTTTTATTGTTTCTTGTGCTGCCCCCATGATGAGGGTAATTTCATAGTCTGGATCTTTGTAATATTTCTCTTTTGCTACTTTTTTTATTTTTTCATAGTTCTTGTTTATCTTTAAGGATTGTAATTCTTTGAGGATATTTTCGTCTTTTTCTAAAGCAATTATTTTAAGATGTTTGGCATGTTCTATTGCAGCAAAGGTGTTGTAACCAAGACCGAAGCAAATATCTAGGATCACATCGCCTTCTTTCACTTGAAGAGGTTCAATGTACTTCTTTTGTGCTTCCTCAAGAGCTCCAGTGAGAGAATGGTATGCTTCTTGATATTCTTCATTAAAGAAAGTGAAGGAGTCATCTTTTGTTTTTGTTACTTTCATGTTCTATGAACTCTATACATTTTTGAATCTTCTTTTTTGTTGTATCTACAAGGATGATGTTATGTCCCTTATCCTGTGCTTCCGTGTGACAAATTTCAAAGATTTCTGCATCAATGTTTTCTTTGATTTTGTTTTGGCTGTATTTTCTTTTTTCGAGTCTCTTTTTTAGGGTTTTGATTTCTGTTTTTGTGACTATGCAGATGTCGACATGTTTCTTTGGTAGTTCATGAGAAAGATGGGAGTCTATGATGAGGTCTTTGTGTTCTTTTATTTTTTGAATGAGAACTTTGTTGATTTTCTTTTCGTCTACGATATAGGTTTGCCTTTTGTTGTCATAGGATTCTCCTAACTTGTATTCTTCAATTACTTTGTTGACATCAAGGTATTGTATTTTGAGTTTCTTAGCAAGAGCTTTGGCGAGGGTTGTTTTTCCTGTGCCTGGCGTGCCAGTGATTATGATGATCATATGTTTTTTATGTTGTTTCTGTTTAAGAGGTTTTTGGGGTCCTTGAAATTTTCCTAATTTTTTGTCGAAAGGTTTAAAAAGATCGTTGCTTCAGGTATGATATATGTATCAAAAGACTTTAGCACTTATCTTAGGTTTTAGTGCGCTCTTCTTTTTAGGGTATGGTATTACTGGGTTTTATGTTCTTGATAGTTCTCTACAAAGTGTTTGTATTGAAGATAGTGATTGTTCTTATGCTGTATGTTGTCCTCTTGCTGATAAAGAGTATGGAGTGTGTGGGCAGCAAACAGACTGTTCTCAAATTTATTTAGATTCACGGCAAGGTTCTGGAGCTATGATGTCTGCACAACAAGCACCAGCTGTTGAAGAAGATGTGGAAAGAAGTTATATTGCAGTTTCTTTAGGGATCTTGCTTTTGTTGATTCTTGCAATTGTTGGATATTTAGAGTGGAAGCAAGAAAAGAATCCTTCAAAAAAGAGAAAAGTTAAGAAATAAGAGTGCCTTTAAATTTTTTTTCTTGGAGAACGTTTTTGAGTTCTTTTGTTCCTTTCAGAATAACTACAGGAATGTTCTCTTCAAAAGTTATTTTTGCTGCTTGTTGGTCTAAGACAAAATGTTGGCCAGGTTTTTCGTTGTGTTTGTTAATGAGGATTTTAAATTCTTTGTGAGAGATTGTAGGAATCGCTTTTGCATCTTTGTATTTTCTTGGATCTTTTGTATAGAGACCAGACACATTGGTCATGTTAATGAAAAGGTCTGCTTTTATCATTTTTGCAATCTTTGCAGAAGTCCCATCCGATGTTGTTCCCACTTGTTCTTTGAATCCTCCACAGATGAGAAGTTTCTCTGTTTTGATTTTTTGAAGAAGTTCTTTCCATGTTTCTGGAATCTCCTCTGTATCTTTGAGGTAGAGAGAGACTAAACGTGCATTGAGTTGAGTACATTGTATGCCCATAAGACTTTCTTCTTTTTCTATTTTAAATGCTTGCATATATTCTCGTGCAAGATGGCCTCCGCCGGTTACTAGAACTATTTTGTAGCTCTGTTCTATGCTTTTTATTGTTGCTTTGAGTTCTTTAAGAAATTGGAGATCTAGTTTTCCAGGATTTATTAATGAACCGCCTACAGAGATCACGATCTTTTTCATTTGCTTTTTAAAGAGTAGAGGTGTTTTTAAATGTTTAGTCTATTCATTTGACTTTAGTAAGAATGGAGAATTTAAGCAAAACTCTTGGAGAAGGTATAATTTGTACAGTATAACAATCCTTCACTTGTGGAACGATGTGAAATTTTTTCTTGATGAATGGGCGAAATAGATCCGGCTATATTTGTTTATCATCCACAGTAAATAACTTAGAATCATGTACATCAAACAAACCCAAACGAGCCCCTGCATCTAACCAGCCATGTGCATAATTGAGTGCTGCAAATGCATCGACGATTTCTTCTTTCTTTTCAAAATGTTCTGCATCCTGGATATACCGTTCAATCATATCGAGAAAATCTTCTCTTTCTGCCTTGAGTTTTGGGTGCCTATTTCCAGATTCTTTTGCCATGATATATGCATCCTTTGTTATTTGGAAATACTTCTTTAGTTTTGTTTCCGTTATAGTATTCATGAGGATAGAATAAACAATCATAATGCTTATAAAGGTTTTCTTGGAGTAAGATCTTGTGGGAATGCCTATGAAAATCCTCTTTGTTATGCCTTCTTTAGATAATGGCTATTGGAAGAAGTTAGGGAAAAAAGTTGGACCTAAATCTGAACCATTAAGCCTTTTGTATATTGCTACTTATCTCAATAAACATGGACATCATGCTGAAGTTGTTGATTGTGAGGCAGAAGGGCTCTCTCTGGATGATTTAGAAATGAAAATTCAAGCTGGGAATTATGATGCTGTTGGTGTTGCTATGCTCACTGCTATGTATAGTCAATCTGTTGCTGTGTGTACTTTTGTGAAAAAGATTAATCCTTCCATTAAAGTTGTTGTTGGTGGTTCACATGCAAATTTACGGCCAAAGGAAACTGCTGAGAAAGAGGATTCTATTGATGTGGTTACTGTTGGTGAAGCAGAGCTTACTTTTATGGATCTTATTGAAGTGTTTCAGGGAAGAAAAGTATTAGAAGATGTACAAGGAATTGCCTTTAAGGATAGAAAAACTGGAGAAGTAACTGTCACACAAGAAAGGCCTAAAGTGCAAGACTTAGATTTCTTTCCTATCCCTGATAGAGGTTTATTAAATATGAAATTGTATCGACCTTCTGTTTCGTATTATCGAAGATTACCTGCATATACGATGATTACGACACGAGGTTGTCCCTATAGATGTACTTTTTGTGCGACAGCAAAAACTGGATATAGGATGCATTCCGTTCCGCGAGTTGTTGAGGAGATGCGAATTCTTGTAGAAGATTTCGGTGCCAAAGAAATACTTCTTCGTGATGATACCTTTACATTGAATAGAAAGAGGACTATAGAACTTTGTGATGCTATTATTGCAGCTGGTTTGCATAAAAAAATAACATGGGATGCTATTACTCGAGCGAATCTTGTGGATAAAGAATTGCTTATAAAAATGAAAGAAGCAGGATGTTGGGGAATGCATTTTGGTGTAGAAGGTGGGACACAGAAACTCATTGATACTGTGAAGAAGGATACGACACTTGAAGTTATTAAAAATGCTTTTACTCTTTGTCGAGATGTGGGTATTGAAACTAGGGGATATTTTATGGTGGGTATGCCTGGGTCTACACCTGAGGATGATGCTGCAACGATTGCTTTTGCGAAAGATGTGGATCCTGATTGGGCACAGTTTACTATTGCTACTCCATATCCTGGAACACAGTTGTTTGAAGAAGCAGAACAATGGGGAAAGTTTCATACAAATTTTGATGATTGGGATAAATACTTGACTTGGTCTGGTTTTGGTGATGATGCGCTTGTGTGGACAGCACATGGAAGAAGTTCGGATGAAGTGAAGGCAATGCAGACAAGAGCAATGCGAGAGTTTTATTTTCGGCCCAAAGTTATTCTACGAAAAGCCAGAAACTTTGATAATATCCCTATCCTGAAGAAGTATATGGTTGGTGCTCTTGCTTTAGCGAAGAGTTAGATTAAAAATTATGTTGATTCTGGATTAGGAGCTTCTTGGGGGATCTGATTTTCTCCATTTTGTCCATTATTATGACTGCTATGCTTAATCTTTTCTACAGTTGAGACTTTATCTCCTTCTTTCAGTCGCATAATTCGTACTCCTTGTGTGTTCCTGCTAATATTTGGAATTTCTGTCACAGGTATTCTGATAACGATTCCATTCTTGGAAACAACCATAATTTCATCATTCTCTTTGACTGTCTTAATCGCTACGACGTCTCCATTTCTGTCTGTTGTTTGAATATTAATGACTCCTTTTCCTCCTCGAGAAATAAGTCTGTATTCAGGAATTTCCGTTCTCTTCCCAAAACCATTTTCTGTAATTGTTAAGAGTTGTCCAGAATCAATTGCGACTTCCATACCAATGACTTCATCCTCCTTATCTAGACGAATCCCTCGCACTCCTTGTGAATTCCTTCCTACATCACGTACATCTTCTTCATCAAAGCGCACTGCCATTCCTTTTCTTGTTCCAATAATAAACTTTAAAGTTCCTGGTGTGAGTTTTACTGTCACAAGCTCATCACCTTGGACTAATTTAATTCCTACAATCCCATTTGCTCTTGGTCTTGAATATTCCATGAGTTCTGTTTTCTTTACCAGGCCATTTTTCGTCATCATAATAAGGAAATGTTTGTCGTCAAAATGTTTAATAGGGATGACTGTTGTAATACGTTCTCCTTCACTGATGTTTAAGAGGTTGATAATGGCTTTTCCTTTTGCATATTTTCCTGTTTCCGGGACTTGGTAGACTTTTAACCAATAGACTTGCCCTTGATTAGAGAAACAAAGGAGGTAATTGTGTGTGCTGGTATGAATAATGGTTTCCACGTCATCTTCTTCTTTCTTTTCTGTTCCTTTGACACCTACTCCTCCTCTTCTTTGGAGTCTATATTCTTCTATAGGCATTCTTTTGATGTAGCCTGAAGTGGTCATCATGAGTGCAACTTCTTCATTAGGAATAAGGTCTTCCATTTCTAGCTCTTCTTCTGCATCTGCAAGTGCTGTTTTTCTCTCATCACCATAGTTTTCTATGAGCTCACGAAGATCTGTTTTAATGATTTCGAGAACTTTTTCTTCTGAAGCAAGGATGGAGTTGAGTTCAAGAATGAGTTTTTTTATTTCTTCAAATTCCTCTTTGAGTTTTTCTGTTTCTAAAGAAGTAATCTTTTGGAGTTTCATATCAAGAATTGCATTTGCTTGAATATCTGTGAGCTTGTAGCTGTTCATTAAGAAGTTTCGTGCAATTTCTACTGTTTTTGATTCTTTAATTCCTTTGACAATGGGATCAATATTATTGAGTGCAATTTCTAAGCCTTCCAAAATATGTGCACGAGCCTTTGCTTTTTCTACATCAAATTTGGTTCTTCGAACGATGACTTCTTTTCTATGTGCAAGGTAATAGTTGAGTACTTCTTTGAGTGTCATGACTTTTGGTTGTTTCTTATCAATGGCAAGCATGATGATTCCAAAGGTTGTTTCTAGTTGAGAATGTTTGTAGAGCTGGTTGAGGACTACATTCGCGTCAGCGCCTCTCTTTATTTCAATCACAATGCGCATACCGTCTCGATCAGATTCATCACGAATGTCAGAAATACCTTCAATAGTTTTTTCTGTGACTAAACTTGCAATTCCTTCTATTAAATTAGATTTATTTACTTGGTAAGGAATCTCTGTGATAATGATTGTTTGTTTGTCCTTCTTGACTTCAATGTCTGCCTTTGCACGTACTTGGAGTTTTCCCCGACCAGTTTTGTAAGCATTAAGGATGCCCATTTTTCCACAGATAATGCCTCCTGTAGGAAAGTCTGGTCCTTTGATGTGCTGCATGAGATCTGCTATTTCTGCGTTAGGATTTTCAGTGAGAGCGATGATTGCACGACAGACTTCGGTGATGTTGTGTGGTGGGATGTTGGTTGCCATTCCTACTGCAATACCTGTGGAGCCATTAATGAGAAGATTAGGGAGTTTTGCTGGGAGTACTTCAGGTTCTTTTAATGATCCATCAAAGTTGTCTACCCATGTAACTGTTTCTTTGTTTATGTCTGCAAGAAGTTCTTCTGCGATTTTGGAGAGTTTTGCTTCTGTGTATCTCAGGCTTGCTGGAGAATCACCGTCGAGCGATCCCATGTTCCCTTGACCCTTCACAAGCATATAACGGAGACTCCAATATTGAGCCATACGAACCATACTTTCATATACAGCAGCGTCTCCATGTGGATGGAATTTTCCTAAAACTTCTCCTACTATTCTTGCGGACTTCTTGAATGGTTTGTTATGTGTAAGGCCTATTTCTTGCATTGCAAAAAGTATTCTTCTATGCACTGGTTTCAAACCATCGCGAACATCTGGAAGAGCCCGACCAATAATGACAGATAGAGAATAGTCTAAATATGCCTCTTTCATTTGTTCTTCTATTGCTTTTCGGATAATTTTGTCTTCTTCCATTTTAGATGTCCAAGTGCTTTGCAAATTTTGCGTTTGCGAAAATAAATTCTTTTCTGGGTTCTACTTGATCTCCCATGAGAGTTGTAAACATTTCATCGGCAGCTATTGCATCTTCGATGGTTATTCTTTTTAGATAACGAACACTCGGATCAAGAGTTGTTTCCCATAACTGTTCAGGGTTCATTTCTCCTAAACCCTTGTATCTTTGAATGGTTACATTAGTGTCTTTTCCAATTTTTTCTAGGAGAGTATTAAGCTCATTCTCATTCATGAGATACCATTTCTCTTTTCCTTTACTTACTCTATACAATGGTGGCATTGCAAGATAGATATGTCCATTTTCAAAGAGAGCTTTCATATATCTAAAGAAAAAAGTTAAAATAAGACAAGCAATATGGGAGCCATCCGTGTTATGTAAAGTTAAACCACCTACACCTGCTATAAAACTTCTATTGAGGTCTACGGATAAATCATATACAAATTTGTCATTTGTTTTCACTTTGTTTACTTTTAAGACTTTAACTGCTTGGAAATCTTTATTTACATCAATAACATATTTTCTATCAGTTCCATTCTTTATTGTTGATATAAATTTTGAGACTTTATGCCCATTTTTATGATCTTCCCAAATTTCTTTTGCTTTTTCTAATTGTTTTATAGAACCAATAATGACATCGTACTTATCATAGTTGGATTTTATTAAAACCCCTTTGTAATAATGGTCTTTTGTTCTTGACTGTATAATTGATGGTAAAATCCCTAGTTGTCTATAGATAAATACAATGCCTTCCATAAGTTTTTTTGATGTTGTGCAATGTCCAATTAAAGGCTTGTTAGCTTTGCCTCTTGTATTTCCTATGTAGCAATACCCATCACTTTGTAATAAGCCTTTTAAGAATTCTATCTGAATCTCTTTTTCTAGATTAAAAATGATATCTGGTACGAATTTTGTTGGAGCATGCTTGTCTTTTAACTGAAGGTATTCTAATAATAGCTCAAAAGTATAAGAGTTAAAATGTAAAATAATGTTATTTTCCTTTCTGTTTTCAATAATAAAATTACATCCAAGGCTTTCTTTTATACTTTTTTTTAGTCTTTCAAAATACTGTTTTTTATCTTTGCCTATACATAGGCTGTATCTATAAGGATTTTTTTTGCCTTTTGAGGCTGTTCCATCTCCAATGTACCATCCTAATAGATAAGCAAGATTCTTGTCACATTTTATATGTAGTTTGATTTCATTATCATATTTTCCTATGTATACTCTTTTAGTTTGGACTTTATTTACATCAATCAGATCTAAAGCAATGTGTAAGGAGTATTTTAAACTTTTTTCATTTACTCCTATGATTTGGAGATATTTTTTAAACAATTTATACTGAGGCATAACATTATCATTTTTTTCTTCCCATTGTTGTAAAATGGTGTAGTAGATCTCTAGTTTTTTGCCCATATCTTTTCTTGAAATCCCTAATTCTAGTCTTTTTTTCTTTATTTTTTTCCACTCTTCTAAGCTGATATCGATATATGCTTCTTTAGGTATAGTCTTGAGTACTTTTCTCTCTAGATGGGCGTATGCATTATTTTTCAAGACTAATTTGCTTAGATCAATAGAAAATTCTTTATCTGTTCTTGGTAACTGCCTTGGTAATAGGATATAGTCTTTTTCGTTAATTTCGTTTCCTTTCTTTGTCTGTATTTTGCCATTTGAGTAAGTAAATACACTATGGTATGGGGTTACTGTTACATTATATCCTAAATTTGTGGTGATTTTATATAAACTTGTTTTTAATGGATGCTTCACTGTATTTGCAATTTTTTTTACTTTATGTTCTCCGGGGTTTATAGATAATGAGCTTACTTTGTATTTATTAGGTGTTATACAGGTATCTACAAAATCCCCTATATATTGATGGGAAAGTTCATTATTTTCATTTAGAATTAGGAATGGTGTATCTCCAATGACACTATCAGCATCTGTCATAATAATTATTTTATGATATCTTAATTTTGAAATATCAAATTCATCTCCAACACCGCAACCTAAAGCAGAAATAAGTGTTGTTATTTCATTGTTTGCAAAAATTTTATCGAGACGTGCTTTTTCCACATTAAGGATTTTTCCTTTTAATGGAAGAACAGCTTGCGTTGTTCTAGTTCTTCCTGCTTTAGCACTATTATGGACAAAAATTCCTGCTGCTAAAGCAAAGTTATGGGTTTCTGGAACTTCTAAATCATAGACATCTATTCTTTCTTTTAGTGGGATAGTTTCTTTTATTTTAATGTTTTGAATAGAAATTAAAGTTGTTTCTTTAGAATTTTCTGATTGTCTGTATAAAGGTGCTAAATTCATTTCCTTGGTAAGATCTTTTGCTTCTACATACTCCCCGTTTGTTAGTCTAAACTTATGATCGAGTGTACAAATAATCTCCTCATTATTATCTAAAATAATTTTCATTACAGGGGTATTCTTTTTTGTGATTCTAGGAGATTTAATATCTGCAATTTTGATTTGTCCTTGCTGATCTAGTGTGTAACAATAGTTGTTCTTTCCTTTATTATATTCATCTATGATTTCTTTGAAAGTAAGATTTCTTCCATCAGCTAATGCAACTTTTGTATCCCCAGAAAAACAACCCCCTGCAGAATCTCCTTCCACAAGGAATATTTCTGATTTTGCAGGATCTCTTTCTTGGCAGTCTGCAAGTTTTCCTGGTAAGGATCCTGAGGAGAGAATACCTTTTCTTCGTGCAAGGTCTTTTGCTTTTCGTGCAGCTTCACGTGCTTTTGCAGCGAGCAAGGCTTTCTCAATAATCTTTTTTGCAATATTTGGATGTTCTTCTAAGTATGTTGCAAGTTCTTTGTAGACAATTTTTGCAACAAGACTTTTGAGTTCACTATTTCCTAATTTTGTTTTTGTTTGTCCTTCAAATTGTGGATTTTGAACTTTGAGAGAAAGGACTACTGTTAATCCTTCTCGCATATCATTTCCAGAAAGTTTTTCTTCTACATTCTTGAGATTTTTTTCAATGTATTCATTAATGACTCGTGTGAGAGCCATTCCAAAGCCTACAACATGTGTTCCCCCTTCAGATGTATTAATGTTATTGACAAAGGAAAAGACATTTTCATTGTAG
>CAYJSK010000013.1:0-1856 GCA_964372745.1 Candidatus Woesearchaeota archaeon | reverse complement strand
TGTAAGGCAATTTATTCAACTGTTTTTTCTTCTTCTTTTTCAATGTAAATAGGGGGATGGAGAGTTTCTTTATTTTTGTTTAAGTGTGTGACAAATTCAACAATTCCTCCTTCATATTGGAAAATATTTTCTTTGTTTTCTTCTCTTTCATCTTTAAGAGTAATTTTGATTCCTTTGTTCAGAAATGCTAGTTCTCTCAAACGTTTTGCGAGAATATCATATTCGAATAGAGTTGTTTCTTGAAAAATTGTTTCATCAGGATAGAATTGTACTGTTGTTCCTCGTTCTTCTGTGTCACCTAATGTTTTTACTTCTGTAACTGGAATTCCCTTTTCGTATTTTTGTTGATAGATTTTTCCATCTCTATAAATGGTGACAATGAGGCTCTTTGAAAGAGCGTTCACACAGGAAACTCCTACTCCGTGTAAACCCCCAGAAACTTTGTAGGAGTCTTTGTCGAATTTTCCTCCTGCATGAAGCACTGTGAGCACTATTTCTACCGCTGGTCGACCTTCAGTTGGGTGTATATCGACAGGAATACCTCTTCCGTTGTCTTTTACAGAAAGAGAGCCATCTTTGTGTATCATAACGTAAATGTCAGTACAATGGCCTGCTAATGCCTCATCAATAGAATTATCTACAACCTCGTAAACTAAATGATGAAGACCTCTCTGGCTTGTATCACCTATGTACATACTTGCTCTTGCTCTCACAGCTTCAAGCCCTTTAAGGACTTGGATATTTTGTGCAGTATATGCTTTAATATCTGACATTCTTTTCTCCAGTCTTATATAACATCTCTTTTACAGGAATAAAATTTCTAATTATGGAAATTAATCTTTGAGAAAAAAGATTACGTTCTCTTTCTATTTTGAAATGGTTTAATGGTTCTGCTTTGGATCGATGCATATTAGGCCATTTTTGAATTATCTTTGCTTCTTGTAATGCTCTTCCTAAAGATCTTTCCTCAATATGTATATGTTTAGAAAATTCTGTAGTGGATTTATACCTTTTAGATTCTTCTAATAATCCCTTCAAATCATAGTGTTCTCTAATAGTTTTCAACCCTTTCAATACTTGAATGTTTATTGCTTTGTAGTCTGCTGTCATTGTGTGTGAAAAATACTCTAAAAATATTCCCTTTTTTTGCTCATTTTCTTCTGTCTTTTAGCGTTTGTTTCTTTATATGCTTTTCTTTTCTCTAAAGTGTCAAATTCAGTGTTTATACTGTCTATAAAGCTGTTTTAAGATTATATGAAAAGAGCTTTAAAAAGGGGCTCTTTTTGCTTCCAAATTTCTTCAAAAATCCCTTCTATAATTCTTTTACTTTTTCATGAGAAGTTTTGAATCCTAAAACAAGAATAATCCTACAAAGAATTTCTTTTTCTATTCTTTTCTTCCAAAGTCAGCTCTTCTACATGTTTTCGAAAATAAATAGGCTATATGAGTTTCAAAGCGTACTGGTAAAAGAGTTGTTGCTCCTTCTACTAATCGTAAGTTTATCCCATTTATATTTCCTAAGAGTTCTACCGCAGAAATACTTTGAGAATTTATTTCCTGTGTGGGATCCGAATACCCCTGAGCTTGCTGGGATGGATAGTTTTTGACCTCAATGGGTTTACTCTTCCTAAGATCCATAATGCTTCTTCTACACAAGTTCCTCGTGTGAATAGAGCACATTCTTCAAAATATTTTTCTATTTCCATAAATTTTTTCTTTCTGAACTGTCTTTTATACTTGCCTCTTAATAATCACTCTGACCACAAACTTTATCTTCTTCTTATTTCTTCTTTTATCTTTATGGAAAAAATTATTTTAGATACTAATTTTCTTTTAGCAGTATTTGAATTACACAT
>CAYJSK010000012.1:2770-14812 GCA_964372745.1 Candidatus Woesearchaeota archaeon | reverse complement strand
CTTATCAATGGATCGCTGAACAAAAAGCACAACGATCCTTCAAAAATCTTGAAGTACTCAACTCGTATTGGGTAGGGAAAGATGGTCTTCACTATTGGTATGAGATTATTATGGTTGATCCTTATATGCCCGAGATCAAAGCAGATAAAAATCTTAACTGGATTTGCTATAGAAAGCATACAAATAGAGTCCTTCGTGGAAGAACATCTGCAGGACAGAAATCTCGAGGTATGTTGCACACAGGAAAAGGAAGAGAAAAGATCCGTCCTGGAAGAAGAGCAAATAAGAGACTTTCCAAGTAAAACTTTTTATTTTTTTACCCATTCTTTTTTAAAGAGAAAGAAAAAAACAGGAGATATGGCATATTTTCCTCTCAGAGAATCTAACCTTCATGCAATAGAGATTATTTGCGAGGATTTAGGTTTAAAGAGAGAAGTGTATCTGGGGCATAAAGAGTGGAAACAGCTTCCCACAACGAAAGAATTTACTTTTGGCGAAAGAAAATATAAGCTTGTACGATTTACTCTTGATGAAGAACAGGGAGGACTTTTGTATATGCATACGAGTCTTGGCTCTCACGTTGAATTCTATCTCCAAGCGTTTGAAAAGGAAAGGCTTTTTCAGAGGTCTATTATTTCCCCAGAAGATTTATTGAACTCATCCCTCTCTCGGACTTTTAACTATGGTATTGAAGCACATATAGAATATGCGAAGATACGATCACAAGCAATGAGAGAAAGAAAGACATTTGTAGACTTTTTTTAGTTACTTCTTTTTTACTTTATGAAGAACAACTGGACCCATTTTTTTCTTTTTATAGAATACTTGTACTTTCCCGATAAAAAGCAAAAGGAGGAAGAGTAACAAAGCTACAAGCACTAAGCTTATTACAAAGAGAAATAGGAGAGATCCAAAAACTGCAATAAGAACAAAAAAAAGAGGGAAGAGGAGAGCAATAGCTATTCTCATTGGAAGATTAACAACTCTTTTTCCGTTTATTTTTAGTGTACTGAGTTTTAGAAATATAAGAAAGGCTATAATAAGAAAAAGATAGAGCAGTATTTTCCAAAACATGTTTTTCTAGAAGATAGAGGGTATTATTAATGTTTCTATCTGGCAAAAGCTATTTAAAGAGTCTCCCTCTCATACTTAAGATGAAGAAAGAGGGGCTCATGGTTATTATTTTGGTATTATTATTTCTCCCTTTTGTTTTAGGACTTTCTATGTCTCTGAATTCACCAAGCTCTGGAAATACAACAAATATGACTTCCATTATCTTTTCTTGCACTGCAACAGAAACAGGTACAATAAGTTCCATTGCACTCTATATGAATACTTCTAGTTCACCATGGACTGCAGTGAGTACACAAAGCAACTCTAGTACCAGTGCGAATTTCCTTGTTTCTAGTCTTTCTCAAGGAACGTATATCTGGAATTGTCTTGCAACGAATAGTAATTCTGAAACTGCATCTGCTTCAAGTAATTACTCCTTAACAATTTCTACGTTAGCCTTTTCTGGAATTATTGCTAATTACAGTATTACTGAAGATACAAATAGTTCTGCACTCTTTGATCTTGATTCCTATTTTACAGGAGCAAGTTCGTATACGTTTTCTGGGAATTCAAGTATTCTCCTGAGCATTGATTCTAGTAATCAAATCACTATTGAACCTTCTGCAAATTTTACAGGCTCACAAAATATTACCATTACAGGTGTATATGGATCCTCTACAAAAACGAGTAATGAGATTCTTATCAATGTGACAAATACCAATGATGCACCACTTATGACGAATAGTCTTTCTGATATTACATTAGAAAAAAATACTGTGACAACGTTGGACATGGATGATTACTTTACAGATATTGATCCTTCTACAACTTGGAACTACTCTCTTTCTGCATCACATATAAGTCTTTCTCAAGATGGCGAGACTATCACACTAACACCTGAAACAGACTGGGAAGGAAGTGAGAGTGCAACAATAACTGCAAGTGATGGCTCTGCAGAAATCACAAGCAATAGTTTTGCTATTACTGTTGGGTCTACAAGTAATACTGCTCCAAGCATTGATTCCTATTCCCCAGATTCTGATCCTAACCTTGAAGTAGGGGATACACAGGATTTTACGATTACAACATCAGATGCAGAAGAGGAGAGCCTTACTATAACCTGGACATTGGATGATGCAACACAAAGTGATACAGATGAAAGTTATTCTTTTACTGCAAGTGAAGAAGGAGTTTTCACTCTTGAAGCGACTGTCTCTGATGGGATAGATAAGACAAGCCAATCTTGGACTATTACTGTGGGAGAAGAGCTTATTTCGGATACTGAAGTTGATTCCATATTGGCAAAACAAGGTTCTGAAAGTTCAGTCTGCGGGAATAAAATTGTTGAAGAAGGAGAAAACTGTTCTTCGTGTGCATTAGATGTTTCTTGTGGTTCTGGGAGTATTTGTACGCAAGGTGTGTGTGAACAGAAAAAATCTGCAACTAAAGCAATTATGATTTTTGCTCTTGTGAGTATAGGCATTCTTTTCTTTGCGATCCTTATCTATTATTTCACAACTCTTAAAAAGGGTGCTCCTCCTCAAAAAGGAAATACTTTTCAATATACTCCTGTTGGTACTTCCCCACCAGTAGACTATACTGATTTTTATAAAGGGAAAAAATGATTTTAGAGAAAGAATTAGATGAAATACGAGATATGCTTTTGAAAGCAGAAGATCCTCTTTTTCTCTTTGATGATGATCAGGATGGACTTTGCTCTTTCCTTGTACTTTGGAAAATGACACAAAAAGGGAAAGGCCTTCCTATTAAGGGGAAGTTTACAGACTCTTTTTTAGAAAAGATAAAAAGAGAGAAGAAAGATCTTATTATTATTTTAGACAAGCCTATGCTTGAAGAAAATTTTCTCGAGGAAATACAAACGCCTATCATTCATATTGACCACCACCACCCTTTAGAATTACAGGCCCCACATTATCACTATTATAATCCTCGAAAAGAAAATGATGCAGATAATAGGCCAACATCCTATTGGGCCTATCAAATTACAAAAAAAGACCTTTGGATTGCTATGGTAGGTATTATTGGAGACTGGTACATCCCTCAAGACCTTATTCTTGTTTTTCAAAAAGAATATCCAGAGCTTATTCCTGAAGCAAAACATCCTGGACAAATAATCTTTGAAACTCCTTTTGGTGTGCTTATTAGGAATTTTATTTTTTCTTTGAAAGGAAAAAGTGAAGATACGAAGCAATGTATGAAAGTGTTGACACGTATTGAAAGCCCATGGGAGATTATAAAACAAGAAAGTTCCCAAGGAAAGTTTATTTGGAAACATTATGAGCATATGGAGAAGAAATATCAAAAAACATTGTCTGAAGCAATGGAAGTTAAAACGAGAGGGAAAATTTTGTTGTATACCTACCCTTCAAGCCAAGATAGTTTTACCAGTCTTATCTCTAATGAACTGATCTATAGAAACCCAGATAAAATTGTGATTATTGCGCGAATGAAAGATGATAAAGTTATTATGAGTCTTCGCTCGACAAAAATAGAACTACCTTTGATTATTGAAAAATGCTTGAATGGTTTAGAAGGCTATGGTGGAGGACATGACCTTGCTTGTGGAGCAAATGTCCAGACGGAAGACTTTGGTACTTTTATGAATAGATTTAAGAAGCTCGTGAGTGAAGCTGGCAGGAAAAAATGAAAGCTCCCTATTTACTTGATTGTTACAAAAAAGAATTTGATGCAACTGTTGTAAAAGTCAAAGAAGGTGTATTTATTGTTTTAGATCACAGCTATTTTTACCCTACAGGTGGCGGACAACCTTATGATATGGGAGTTATGACGAGTAATGGAAATACATACAAAGTTATTTTTGTGAAAAAAGAAGAAGGAGAAATTATCCATGAAGTTTCAGATATTGGTTTGAAAGAAGGAGATAGTATTCATGGAGTTATTGATTGGGAGAGACGATACATCCTCATGCGTTACCATACTGCTGCACATATTCTTTCAGAGGTTATTTCTCATGCAACAGGAGCTTTCATTACAGGAAACCAATTAGAGATAGGTAAAGCGCGTATAGACTTTTCTTTAGAAAACTATGACAAAGAGAAAGTTCTAGCCTATATTGCAGAGGCAAACAAGATCATCAAAGAAGCCCACCCTATACATTGGTCACTGCTTCCACGAAAAGAAGCTGAAGCAATCTTAGGAGAAAAAATGACCTCTCTTGCAAAAGGTTTTTCTGAAGAAATTCAAGAGGTGCGTATTGTGGATATTGAAGGTTTTGGAAAAGAAGCTTGTGGTGGCACACATTTGAAGAATACTGCAGAAGTGGGTGAAATACATTTTGTGAAAGCTGAGAATAAAGGGAAGAGTAATCGAAGAATTGTGATTAGTCTTTCTTAATCGAAGAAAAGTCCCTTAAATACCTATCCTACAAAACCAACAACAAAATACCTAGTCCAAGGACACACCCTAAGGTAATATAAGGCATAGCTGGATAATATTTTTTCTTCTCTCCCTTAACAAATAAGGCAAGGAGTAACAATCCTGCACAGAAAGGAATAATGTAGCTTCTCCAATCTAATATCGTTAAAGAAAAGGTCTGCATGGATACTGCAGCAAACAAGAGAGGAAAACCAAGATCTCCGCCACCCAAGAGAGCAACATTTTTCCCATAGGGAATGAGTAAACCTGCAAAGACTTTTGCTTCTCCTTGTGATTGTGCTAGTTTCACCATGTGCGTTGTTTTTCGTACTGCAATGTAATCATACACAGAAATGAGAATGAGGAGAATAGAAATAGAAAGAAGATTCAGTAAAGGAACAAAGATTGCTGCCAATGCACCATAGATAAATAGCTCGGTCAGGTTATGAATAATTGCATTGGGTTTAAAGATTCTCCAGAGTGAAAGAATGATTGCAAAAAGTAAAGCAAGCGTGGAAGGAAAGAAAACGCCGAAACTAATTACCAAAGTGAGAAAAATACTCAACAGAAACCAGACTTTCCAGATAAGAAATAAACGGAAGTGTAAGAGTATCAAAGCTAAGCCTGTTGCAACAAGAAGAATGAGGAATAAAGAGATGTAAGAAGTCTGTGGATCAACTGCTGGTCTTTGAATACCTAAGGGCAAAGCTTGTTCCGCACTATAGTGTGCACTGACTAATAAACCAATGACTTGTGCAAGAAAGAAGAGAAGTAAAAGCAAACAAATGATCCAGCCACGATGTTTCATAGTTTCTAAGGAAACTTTAACTTTTAAAAAGCTTCCCAATCACGCATTTTATAACTACTTATAAGAGGTTAAAAATAAGAAAAGTTTATAAGAGAGAGCCCTCTCAAAAAAAGTATGGAAACCTATAGTCGAAGAAGGCTCTTAACAGGATTAGGATCTGTAGCCGTTACAGCGAGTTGTTGTTCTGGGCTAAAAACACTCTTTGCAACACACAAAGATCTCTTTGGCAACTACCCTTTAGCCTTAGATATTTCTTTACAATCGAGTTTTGAAGGGAGAATCACTGGACTCTATAGCACGACCTACGAATTAGAAAAAAGAGTAAAAGAATATGATGCTGTTGCAGCATTTTTTGAACAAACAATAACTGCATTAACTGAACAAAATGGAAAAGAAACAGAAAGAATGCATATACAACACATGGAAATGGTGTATCATACATGGTTACGTGACCTTTTTCTTTTTTCAGAACAGGCTCTTCTTTTGAGTCCAAGAATTTTTTCTGATGCCAGAGGCCCACTTAATGGAAATCTCTTTCATAGGGTAAAACAAATAGAAGATGCAGCAGCCTTTCTGAGCAAAAAAGAAAGGATCAATCTTGCTGTTGCTCCTTGTCCATTTGAAGGAGGACAAATTCTAAAAGCAGGAGAGCATACACTGCTGCCAGAGTTCTGGAATGATATACGAAATCTGGAAGTTCTTGCACTCCTGCAACCAGAAATGTATGAGAGAATACATACAGAAGAAGATATCCTTCATTTTTATGAGCAGGTCTTTGGTCCAACACTTTTTGTTCCAAATTATTGTAAGACATTTGCTACTTTCTCTGGTCATCTAGATATGTATATTACTCCCGTTTCAAAAGAGAGTATTTTTGTTGGTGATATATCCCTCGCAGATACACTTCTTTACTCGGAGAAGGATGCAACAATAAGAGAATATGAAGCGTTGATTGCAGAAAAGGCACGCGCATACCCCTCTAAACAAGGCCCAGTTACTCTGAGAAATATTCCTCAAGAAATAAAAATACCTTTTCAAGATGTCCTTGATGCTGCTGCACAGTATCTTTCTCAGTTTTATACTGTCAAAAGAATCCCTTTTGGAATCATTCAGATAAATTATGACCAGGTTGCATTTCTGAGTTATAATAATGCCTTAATCGAAAGAGGAACAAAAAAAGCACTTGTTCCAAACTTTGGACTTGCTTCCCATGATAGAGAAGTCACTTCTGCTTTTGTTTCAGAAGGCTATACTGTAAAAGGTATCGATACAAAGGAAGGAATTTTTCGAAAATCTGGACCACACTGTATGTATCTCGAACGAAGAAAGCTGTAGACTATCCTTTTTGAATAAGAAAACGAAAAGGTATTTAAAGAAATACATCTCCTAAAGCTTATAATGTCAAAAGAGGATTTCATTAGAGTTGATAATGTTACGAAGAGTTTTGGAAAACAAATCGTTCTTCAAGATCTCAGTCTTTCTATCCCCTATGAAGGTATTTTTGGTATTATGGGTCTTTCTGGTTGTGGAAAAACGACTTTATTGAATCTTATTGTTGGTTTTTGGAAGCCAGAGAAAGGTTCTATTTATTATAATGGAATTAATATCAGAGAACATCAACATATTATGAACCAGCTCTTTGGTTTTGCAACACAAGCGGGTTCGGTCTATCCTAAACTTACTGTTGAAGAAAACTTGAGATATTTTGGAAAACTGTATAATATGAGGCGCAAAGAAATTAATCCCCGTATAGAAGAACTTCTCAAACTTGTAGAACTTGAAGATGCCAGAGATATTATTGCTGAAGAACTCTCCACAGGGATGTATCGACGTTTAGATATTGCTTGTTCTATGATTCATAATCCTAAAGTTCTTATTTTAGATGAGCCTACTGGAAATCTTGATCCTGTTCTGAGAAAAAAGCTTATGGCCTTGATTAAAAGAATAGATGATAATGGGACGAAAGTGATTATTACCTCCCATCTTCTTGGAGAAATTGAAAAAATTTGTGATACGCTCGCTATTATCCATCATGGAAAAATCCTGGAGATGGGAAGTCCTAACCAACTGAAAGATAAATACACGAGGGATCAAGTGATTAAAATTGAAACAAAGAAAAAGAATTATGATAACCTTATCTTACTCTTGAAAAAAGCTGGAGTGAAAAATCTCTTCCAAAGAGAAAGATATCTCTATGTGTATACTAGGGATCCTGAAAGAGTACTTATGACCATTCTTTCTTATTGTAGAACAAAGAATGATGCGCTTACGAATGTTGAAGTGAGCAAACCTTCTATTGAAGAAGTCTTTGAGGCGGCAACACGAAAATGATTGGGCTCATAAAGAAAATGGCAGGGAAAAAAGAAGAAGCTCTGAAACAAGCACCTGTATGTCCTCCAGCTCCAGCGAGAACAGATATCTTTGTAGAAAGACCTGCTATTAACCCCCTTCTTAAACTCTTCTATATTACCAGTAAAAATCTCAAACTACTTATTCGTTCTAAAATATCTGCATTGATTTTTATTTTTGGGCCTTTATTGATTATTACTCTTGTTGCTTTAGCATTTAACACATCCAATCTCTTTGACTTAAACATTGCTGCATATTCTCCTTCCTACTCTCCCTTATCAGATTCTATTATTACAAACCTTTCTGATAATCAGTATAATGTTCTTAAGATGAGTTCGGAATTAGAATGTATTGATGCCATAAAAACAAGTGACTTTCAAGTCTGTGTTGTTTTTCCTGCAGATATGCTTCTTGATAATACTGCAAATAATATCGTGAAAATTTATGTGGATAACTCTCGAATAAATATTGCAAACCTTATTGCAAGCGAAATTTCTACAAAAGTTTCTATTGAAGCTTCTGCATTGAGCTCAGGGCTTGTCACAGAAATTCTTACCGTTTTGGATACAAGTAATACAGGAGTTGTACAAACACAAGCAGAGATTGATGCTGTCGTTGCTGATTATAGTGGGGTAAAATCTCGTGTAAAAAGTCTTAGTACAGATTTAGATGCTATTGATTTTAGTTATAGTAGCCTTGATACGAGCTCTCTTGATTCTGAACTGAGTTCTTTGAAAAGTAATTATAACATCACTGATTCAGATATTTCCAGTATCTCTAATCTTGTGGATAGTTTAGAAAGTGATTATAATAGCCTTAGCTCAACACTCGATACAAATAAAGCCTCTGTTGCAGCAGTGAGTTCAAGTACTCCGAGTATTAGTTCAGAACTGGATTCTCAAAAGGGAGAGCTTGAAAAGACTTCAGATAGTTTAGGAACTATCTCTGAGGATATTAATGCAATACAAATAACCAATGTTGCAAGTATTGTTTCGCCTATAAAAACAGATATTGAACCCATTAGTTCGGTGAATAGTTATCTCTTGTATATTCTTCCTACTATTCTTGTTCTTCTTATTATGTTTGTTGCTCTTCTTATGAGCTCTACAAGCATTATTGGAGAAAAGGAATCTCGTGCCTATTTTAGAAATTTTATTACTCCTACACATGACCTGCTTTTTATGGCTGGAGAGTTTTTTAGTAATTTTATCATCCTTACGTTCCAAATAAGTATTCTTTTAGCAGTTTTGTATTATTTCTTTAATACTACTCTCAGCCAACAGATCTTTCTTAGTACAGGCCTTGTGCTTGTTGTCATTGGATCTTTCTTCATTGTTTTAGGTATGCTTTTCGGGTATCTTTTCAATACAAAACAAACAGTAACTCTTGCAACAATTTCTGCAGCTATGATCATGCTTTTCTTTTCTAATACGATTCTCCCATTAGAGACTCTTTCTCGTTATACAAGGAATATTGTGCAGTATAATCCCTTTATTTTAGGTGAAACGATGCTCAAAAAAGTTTTACTCTTTGGTACAAATCTTCAAGGTATTACAGAACCCCTTTATTTGCTGCTAGGCTTTACTTTTGCAGTCCTTATCGGAGCTATTCTTGCCAGATATTTCTCTAAAAAGTACTTGAGTACAGACTAGGCGTTACTAATATGTAGTAGTGAATAAATGGAAAGCTTTATAAACCCCTTCTTGTTTCCAAAGACTAGGTGAAAGGAGATACAATGATAGTCAACGAGGAATTTTTAAAAAAATTACGGTCATCTTTTGATTTGAATATTTATGAAGTCAAAGTCTGGACAGCATTACTTTCACGAGGCGTTGCTGCTGCTGGAGAACTAGCAGATATTTCTGGAGTCCCAAGAAGTCGATCTTATGATGTTCTTGAAAACTTAGAAAAAAAAGGTTTTATTGTTATGAAGTTAGGAAAGCCTATCAAATATATCGCAGTTAGACCTGAAGAAATTCTTAAACGAATTCGTAAAAAAGTACAGGAAGATGCAGATGTGCAACTGAGTATGCTTGAAAAAGTAAATGATACTGATATCTACAGAGAAATTGAACTGCTCTATAAACATGGTATTGAAAAAGTTGAGCCTTCTGAGCTTTCTGGTGTTCTTAAGGGAAGAAAAAATATCTATGACCATTTGAAAACTCTCATTTCAAATGCAGAAACATCTGTCTCTATTATGACCACAGAAAAAGGCCTTGTACGAAAAGTTGATCTTCTTAAATCAGTGATTAAAAAAGCACGAAGCAATGGTGTCAAGATTAAAATTGTTGCTCCAGTCAAAGAGCTGTCTTTTATTCCAAAAGAAGTGCGAGATGCTGTTGAGTTACGTGCATCTGATGATAATACCAAAGCGCGATTTATTATTGTGGATGGAAAAGAATTGCTTTTTATGCTTGCTGATGAT
This sequence comes from Candidatus Woesearchaeota archaeon, assembly GCA_964372745.1. GTDB lineage: Archaea > Nanobdellota > Nanobdellia > SCGC-AAA011-G17 > GW2011-AR17 > JAGVZZ01. Next base: position 4,778 of record CAYJSK010000012.1, on the reverse strand, counting down.
CAAGATGTACATGAAGCCTATGATATGGGTATCTGGGTCAAAACTCCTTACTTTGCACAAGCATTAAACCAAATGTTTGAGCTGGGATGGAAGGGCTTAAAAAGACTGTAGTTTTTTATTTTTAGATTTAGGAGATACACATGTATAGAGACTACAAACAAACTTTTTCGTATGAAGCACAAGGAGATTTTGGCGTTCCGAGAGATATTTCTGTTCAAGAATTTAGGAAAGGAACTAGGGATCTTCTTGAGATTATTGGACACCATTATGAATCCACTGGGAATTCTCCTGAAACGAAGGGAAAGATTAGAATAGGCACAAGGGATGTTATATTTAAAAATTTGGAACAAGAAGCGAGTACAGAAACTATTTTTGATTTCTCTGGAGAGGTTCCCTTTCATACATACCATTCAAGGGGATGTATTCGAACAGGAGTTGCAACAACACATGTAGAGAAATATGTAGCACAAACAGCAGTAGGCTTCGTATTGAGCCTTATACCTCCAATATTTGTTTTGACAAGAGATATGGATCTTCTTTGGGCTCTTACAGGTCTGGTTCCAGGGGTAATTATAGCTGCACCAGGAATCTATGAAGTTTGTCGAGAAGAAGAAAGACAAAAGATCAAAACACTTGAGTTAGAGTTTCACGTTCTCGAAAAAAGATCAGAACATACTGGACAAGTGGAAAATCTGTTAAGACTTCTCCAAGAGTATAAAATTAGGCCCCAAAAGCCTTAAAAAGTTCCTTTTTCTCCTTATATCTATGCAAGAGCTTATACGTAGTCTTCACCCTTTAGAAAGAAAAGTCCTTCCCTTTCTCAAAAATAATGTGCTTTTTAAAGATCTTCTGAAACAAACACAATTACAAGAAGCAGAAGTTATGCGGGCCTTGCAATGGTTAGAAAACAAAGAAGCATTGAAAATAAAAATAGATGTGAAAGAAACTGTGGTTTTAGGGCTACTGGGGAAAAAATATCTTTCTGAAGGTCTTCCTGAAAGAAGATTACTTGAACAACTCAAAAAGAAGAAACTCACTCTTGCTGAAGTGAAGCTGGAGAAAGAAGAAATGAGTATTGCACTGGGAGAACTGAAAAAGAAAGCAGCAATTACTTTGGGAAAGGAGTTGGAGCTTACCGAACAAGGAAAAAAGTTTCTCGAAAAAGATTTTTTAGAGGAAAAATTGCTTAAAATATTGCCTAAAAGCCCTAAAGACTTGACAGAGGAAGAAAAACTGGCTTTTGAGAGTCTGAAAAAAAGGAAAGAAATTATTCACGTTTCTCTTGAGAAAATACGAAGTGTCATTCTTACAGATCTTGGAAAAAAACTGAGCAAAGAAAAATTGGATGTGGAGCTGATTGAAAATTTGACTCCAGACATGCTCAAACAAGGAAAATGGAAAGGGAAGTATTTTCGAACATATGATGTGAAGGTTAATGTCCCCAAAATTTATGGCGGAAGAAGACAACCCTATATGGAGTTTCTGAATAAGATTAAACTTCAACTTGTACAATTGGGGTTCAAAGAAATGAATGGCCCTTTGATTGAAACAGAATTTTATAACTTTGATGTGCTTTTCCAACCACAAGACCATCCTGCACGAACGTGGACTGATACCTATCATCTCAAACATCCTACACATGGAAAACTGCCAGATGACCTTGTGGTGAATAGAATTAAACATGCTCATCAAGATGGTGGACGAACAGGTTCTACAGGTTGGGGTTATACTTGGGATCCAAAGATCGCTATGCAACTTATGCCTCGAGCACATGCTACTGCAGTCTCTGCTCGACAAATGGTGAAAGGTGTAGAAGTCCCTTGCAAATATTTTACGATTTCACGTGTGTATAGGCCTGATGTGCTTGATGCAACACACCTTATTGAATTTAATCAGCTTGATGGTTTTGTTACTGACCCTTCTATTAGCTTTCGTACTCTTTTAGGAATGCTCAAACTTTTTGCCATAGAAATTGCTGGTGCAGAAGATGTCAAGTTTTTTGCAGATT
>CAYJSK010000012.1:0-2760 GCA_964372745.1 Candidatus Woesearchaeota archaeon | reverse complement strand
GCTGGTATCTTTCGACCAGAGATTACACAGCCACTGCATATTGAAACACCCGTGATGGCTTGGGGTTTAGGAATTGATAGACTCGCTATGTTTAAATTAGGAATAAAAGATATTCGTTATTTGTTTAGTCAAGATCTCAAATGGCTTCGAGAGCCAAGGATAGTCTAAGATGCCAACCATTGATATTTCATTGAAAGATATAAGTACTCTTATTGGAAAAGAAGTCACTCGAGAAAACTTAGAGCCAGAAGCCTTACTTTGGGTGAAAGGAGAAATTGATGGCGAAGATGGTGATACTCTTAAGATTGATTGTAAAGAAAGTAATAGACCTGATTTGTGGTCAACAGAAGGTATGGCACGAGTATTCTCCCCTTTTTATACAAAAGAAAGAGGCATTAGAAAATATGACGTGCAAAGTTCTGAAGTTTCTATTCATGTAGATCGAACGGTAGATGATGTTCGTCCTTTTATTACTGCTGCAATTATTACTGATATTCCTATTACAGAAGAATTGTTAAAACAACTTATTCAATTGCAAGAAAAAGTATCTATGTCTTTTGGAAGAAAGAGAAAGACTGTGGGCTTGGGCATTTATGATTGGGATAAAATGACTGCGCCTCTTACGTATAAAGCATGCAAGCCAACAGAAATAAAATTTGTTCCTCTTGGATTCACAAAAGAAATGACACTCAAAGAAGTTCTTGAAAAGCATCCTAAAGGAATAGAGTATGCTCATCTTTTGAAAGGCTATGACCGTTATCCGGTGATTGTAGATAAAAATAATATTGTTGCATCGATGCCTCCCATTACAAACTCTGAAAGTACAGGGAAAGTTACAGAAAAAACAAAGAATCTCTTTTTAGAAGTGACTGGGACGAATTTAGAAGATTGTAAGGTTGCATTGAATGTCATGGCATGTGCACTTGCTGATAGAGGAGGAAAATTACATTCTATCACTTTGGATTATGGCAAAGAAAAAATTGTTACTCCAGACTTTACTCCAAAAAAAATGAAGGTGAAGTTTGAGGATATTGAAAAAATTACAGGCTTGAAACTCACCCTCAAGGAATTGAAAGAGTTATTAGAGAGATTTTGTTATGATGTGAAGAAAGCGAAAGATTGTGTAGAAGTAGAGTATCCTTCTTATCGACAAGACATTCTGCATCCTGTTGATGTTATTGAGGATATCCTTATTTCCTATGGATTTAATAATATAGAGCCTCTTGTTCCCAGTATTGCAACACGAGGAGAACTTTCAGAGTTTGAACAGTTTTGTGAGAGTGTACGAAATGCTCTTCCCGGTTTAGGTGCACAGGAGTTATTGAACTTTACACTGACCAATAAAGAAGTTCTCTTTGAGAAAATGAATATTAAAGAGTATGGCTGTGTGGAAATTGCAAATCCTGTGTCAAGTAAATGGTCTTGTATTCGAAATTTTATTCTTCCATCACTCATGGAATTTTTAGAGAATAATAAAACGCAAGAATACCCACAACAGATCTATGAACTAGGTGAAGTTGTAATTATTGATGAGAGAGCAGAAACGGGAACGCAGACCATTAAACGTCTCGCTTGGGTACTTGCGGAGAAAGAAGCAAATTTCACCAAAGCAAAACAGGTACTGGATTTTATTCTTAAAGGTTTACATGTCGAGTATAGTATGGAAGAAGAGGAGCATGGGTCTTTTATCACCGGGAGATGTGCTCGTGTTTCTGTGAAAGGAGTCAAACTTGCTTATGTGGGGGAGATCAATCCACAAGTCTTGAAGAATTTTTCTCTGGAGTTTCCTGTGTGTGCATTTGAGTTGAATGTGCATGAGTTGTATAGACTGGTAACACAGAAATAATTGTAAAGAAGAGAAGAATAAGTGTAAAGATGGTTACTATGCACACTGAAAAGAGAAGAGTACATCTTTCTTATTCCATAAACATAGACCCTATTAGAGATAGTGATAGAACGCGGGCAGAAAAGTTGATGTATCAATTAGAAGGATTGAATGTTGAAGTAAGACATTTAAGGAATCAATTTCCTCGTCTTGAAATTTGGCCTCAAGTATGAGATGGGTCTAGTATAGAAGTTATTCTTGAAGATGGATTGGGATTACGAAGCCCATTAGATGAAGCACTGAGATCTCTTCTCAAATCACAAGGTCCTCCAGACTTTGTCTACCTAGGATCAGATTACGGACTTTGTGATGAAGAATTAGAGGAGTATAAGAAAACCACAAGAAGAAAATTCCCTACTCTCTTTATAGGAAAAGAAGTTGTGGATTTCTAAAAGAAAAGACTTAAATAGATCATTCTTAGCAAAAAAACTATGGAAGAACACACTATCTCTTTTTTTGGAGGGGATCTAAGAGACAAACATACTCACTATGAAGTATATCCTTATGTTGGGCCATTTCAGACAACAGTCATTATTCCAGGCTACATTACAGCTGATTTTAAACAAAGATATGCTGGATCAATAGGAGAATATACGTTAACAGTAAGGCTAGAATTTCTACGCCAATCTGAATTAGTAGAAGAATGTAGAGATCCTTTCAAAAGGTCTCATCATCTCCGAGCAACAATACGAGATTTAGAAGGAGTGCTAGTGGAGAAAATATAATGGAATATGACCTTGAACTCGAACGAGTCGCAGAAGAAATTAATACTGCAGAAGCGAAAACCGTACTTATTCAACTAGGTGATGGACTCAAGCCACAAGGCACAGAAATTATTGATTTTCTTGAAAAAAAAACACAGGCACAAATCTTTC
>CAYJSK010000011.1:14607-15088 GCA_964372745.1 Candidatus Woesearchaeota archaeon | reverse complement strand
AACAAAAGTCACCAGTACAAGACATCACTCTCCCTTGTGATGCAACAAGACCTGTGTAGATCCAGGGAATATTCTTTTTATGACAATACTCATTGATGAGAAAGCGTGTCTCGAGATTATCTGTACAGTCTATGATAAGGTCTGTTTTCACTGAAAAAATATTTGTGGAATCTAGGTCTAGGATTTTATAAGGAAGATTGAGCTTCTTTCCTAGTACTTCTGCTTTTGCTTTTCCCACATCTTTTTTTGTAAAGAGTTTTTGATAAGAAAGATTTTTTTCTTCGACAATATCTCGATCAATAAGAAGAAGTTTTTCTTTGAGTACAGGGATTATTGCGTTGCCTGTCGTTCCACAACCAATAACAATAATTTTCATTGTTTGAACGGGCTGAAAGAACTTTAAATATCTACCGACAGAGCTCATCAAGAACTTTTTTATTTGTAATCCATCTTAGTTGGGTAATTTTCTCTCTACCACCAG
>CAYJSK010000011.1:0-14597 GCA_964372745.1 Candidatus Woesearchaeota archaeon | reverse complement strand
TCGTAGCGCTGCATTTGCCATTTCTAGTTGATCATCTAAAAATCTTGTATGGTGTTCACGCCAAATGTGCGGATTTTCCTGGATATATTTAGCCCACCTATCTATTTGTTCTGCTCTCTCTTTTTTTATCTGAGTCGCCATTCTCTTATAAGAGCCTTCATACTATTTATTCTTTTCTCTTCTATACTTTCTTTATATGTAATACGTAAGTGTCTAGCATCTTCAAGATCTTTTTCACTCTTGAGGTATTCTTCTTTAAAGGCGATATTCATTTCTATAGAACTAAACCAAACATCTACTTCAGTAAAAGGTATTTTCTGCCTCATTTTCAGCTGATAGAGATCCAGGAAATCTTTTGCAAGCTTTACTTCCATATCTGGTAATGGGTTTTCTTCCGCGTGATACCTAATACTTGTATTCTCTTTCAGATAATCATCATAAAGTTCTTCTGGAGGACAATCCTGTATGGATATAAAACCCTCTCCCAGTAAGTCTTTATGGAGCTGTACAAATTGTTCTTTAGATATTGGTTCAAGAATCATATCTATATCTTCCGTTCCTCGTGATCTTCCACTTGCAATTGCTACATATCCTGAAACAATGATATATTTACAGTGCTTTTCAACAACATGGCAGAAATCCTCACAAAACGTTTTTAGAATATTTTTATCAGATATCTCCCTCATCATTTTTGTAGGATCCTCCTTGTTACTTTCGTAGAAAAGGGGCTACTATTTATAAGTGCTACGCGCACATCTGCCGGCTGTACAAAGATAGAATCTAGATAGAGCCACTTTTACAGTTCTATTTCTCGTTGAAAATCGTCTCTCCCACAGCTATTTAAAGGGATTTTGTCTTTTTTAGGCTATGCAGCTCTCGGATTTGATTAAAAAACTGAAGGCCTATGAGAAAAAGCCAGATCTCAACTTAATTAAAAGAGCCTATGCCTATGCAAAAGAGGCACATGAAGGACAGACACGAGCAACTGGAGAGCCATATATTGAGCATCCATTAAGTGTTGCTTGTATTCTTGCAGATCTTAAACTGGATGATGTGACCATTGCTTCTGCACTCTTGCATGATGTAGTGGAAGACACAGAAAGAACGGAAAAGGATATTGTTAATGAGTTTGGAAGAGAAATTGCGACTATTGTTGATGGGATGACGAAGATTAAAACCTTGAAAAGCCTTTCCCGCGAGGATTATCATGCAGAAACTATTCGAAAAGTCATTCTTGCTTCTGTGAAAGACATACGTATTATTTTGATTAAACTTGCAGATCGATTGCATAATATGCGGACCATTTCTGCATTTCGAGAAGAGAAAAGACAGAGGATTGCAAAAGATGCTTTAGAGGTGTATGCCCCAATTGCACACAAGCTGGGTATTGCAAGCATTAAATGGGAGCTAGAAGATCTCTCTATGGAACAATTGAATCCTATTATGTACCAGGAAATACGAAAGAAAATCCAACAGTCACAGAAAGAACGAGAAAAAGATGTGGAGAAATTGAAACATATTCTTGAAGAGGAATTGAAAACAACAAAAATTATTTGTGATATTTTTGGAAGGCCAAAGCATATTTATAGTGTGTATCGAAAGATGCAAAAAAAGAATAAAAGCTTTGAAGAGATTTATGATTTGACTGCACTACGTATTATTACTGATAATGTGAGACATTGTTATGAGCTTTTAGGGATTGTTCATAGTATATGGACGCCCATACCAAAGGAATTTGATGATTACATAGCAACACCAAAATCAAACATGTATCAGTCTCTGCACACTGTTGTGATAGGGCCCTTGAATAAGCCTATTGAAATACAAATACGAACAGAAGAGATGCATGCTATTGCAGAGCAGGGGATCGCTGCACACTGGAAATATAAGGGGCATGGAAGTGATAACGAGTTTGATCAGAAACTGAAGTGGATGATGGAAGTCAATGAGTTACAGAAAGATTCTGAAGATGCAAAAGAGTTTCTCAAATTGTTACACATTGACTTTTTTGAAGATGAAATATTTACCTTTACTCCGAAAGGAAAAGTGATTGAATTGCCTAAGGGTGCAAGTATTTTAGATTTTGCTTATGCGGTGCACTCAGACTTAGGGGAGAAGTGCATTGCTGCAAAAGTGAATGGGCTTTTTGTTCCTTTGCGTGCAACACTCAAGAATGGAGATAGGGTGGATATTATTACTGCAAAAAATCAACATCCTTCACGAGATTGGCTGAAAATTGTGAAAACCTCAAAAGCTGCATCAAAAATTAAGAGATATATTACTCTCACACAGAAAATTCCTGTTGCGAGCTATAAAAAAGAAGAAGTCAAAAAAGAATTGGAGGCATGGATCATTGACGTGGATAGTATGTCCAAACCAGAAATTATGCTTTCCAAATGTTGTCATCCTCTCCCAGGGGATAAGATTGTGGGTTTCTCACGGAGTATTGGAAAGGTAAATATTCACAAAATTGATTGTCCTGCTGCGAAAAAAAGAGATGTGGATAGAAAAAAAGTGAGTGTACGCTGGGTAGATAATATTGGAAGAGTTGTGGAAATTAAAGTTGATGCAGAGAACAGAACAGGATTGTTTGCGGAAATTTTGAACACACTCATCGCACAAAGTACCACGATTAAACATGCAAATGCAAAGGCAACAGGAGATAAATTTGTGGAGTGTAGTTTTGAAATGGAAACTGCTGGTTTAGCACATCTTCAGGATTTAATTAAAAGATTAGGAAAAATTCAAGGTGTGCGGCATGTGTTTATTGGGAATGTTTCAGCGTGAATGAATGCCCATTTCTTCATAACAGGCAAGAAAGAATTGTACAGTACGTTGTGCACTAGGAATATTTTTTACCCTTCTTGCTTCTGGGTGGATAAAGCTAAGGTTACCTCTATACTCTTGCTCTAATTTTTCTGCATATATTTCAAAAGATCCTCTTTCTGCCGCATAGGCAAGAATCGTAAGTGCATCCCTATCGCAACCAACATAGTCTCCTACAATTCTTCTGATTCTTGCACCTTTAAGAACTCTCTCTTCTTCAGGAAAGGTTCTTAAAATAGTTTTTTCTATAAACTTTTCACGAGCTTCTCTTTCAATTTCAAAACAGTCTTCGATACCCATTTTTTTTCCAAGTAAAAAATAAAAAAATTATGCAGAAGCGTTTGTTGCTTCTGTTATATTTGTTGTTTTCGTTACGTTTACTGGTTCTTTTGATGCATTAGAAACAGGTTCAGAAGTTTCTTCTTCTGTTTCCGTTTCTTCTACTTCAGATTCCTCAGTTGACTCTTCTATTGCAGCAAGCTTTGCAAGCTCTTCCTCAATGATGACTTGGAAGTCAGAGAACTTTTTATTCCCTTCAAGTTTTTGCTCGCCAATAAAGAATACTGGTGTGCCTGAAACGCCTGCAGTTATCCCTTGTTGTTTATCAGACGCAACTTTTTCTGCCATTGCTCCAGAGTCTAAACAAGTATTGAATGCTTTTACATCTAATTCTAAATCTATTGCATACTGTTTGAGATCCTCTACTGTTAATGCATCTTGGTTTTCAAAGAGTTTGTCATGATACTGGGCAAAAGCTCCTTGTGCATGTGCACATTCCCCAGCTTCTGCAGATTTTTGTGCATTTGGATGTTTGTCTGGCAAAGGGAAATTCCTGTACATAAGATTTACTTGCTCTGGATATTGTTCCAAAATAAGTTTTATTGTCCAATAGGCTTCGCCACAGAAAGGACATTCAAAGTCTGAATATTCTATAATGCTTAATGTTGCATTAGGGTTTCCTACAATAGGATCGTCTCCTTCAACAACTACTGTTGCAAGTTCTGTTTCAGTCACTTCTTTTTTTTCTTCCATAACATAGACAAAATCACTTAAGTCAATTGCACTTGGGAAAAGAAGATTTCCGTCTTTGGTTACATAAAGTGTTGCATTTTGTTCTTCCCCTGTAAAATTCGAAACAAGAAGAATGTCTAGTTTATACAAATCACCTTCTTCTGTTGCAGATTCTAAGTTTGCTGTTGCAAAACCTGCAAGAAGATTTTCATTAATAAATGCAATAGCCTTTCCTGAGACAAATTCTTGAGAGAGTTTTCCTCCAAAACTAGGAACCCCATTCATAAATATACCTACTATTATTACGACAAGTAGTATAAGTGTCGTCCATTTCCATAAGCCTGATTGAGCCATTCTATTCCTCCGTACATTTTCTTTATGTTCATCTAAAAGAGTATCTTTATCCATTGTGATACCTCCCCACGAGGCAGAAAATCAAAAGTGTCTATTTAAAGATTTAGAGTTTTGAATATATGAGCTTCATTATTCTCTATACAAAAAATATACATTGCTGCAGATACAAATTTTTATAAATGGTTTTATATAAATCGACAGCTATGGCACTATTTGATGGATTGTTTAAGAAGACATTGTATTTCCCCGGTTGTTCAGCAAAATTTCTTGTAAAAAATGTACAACAAAGACATGAACAATTGTTGACAAAGTTAGGAGTGAAATATGTGAAGCTCCCTGAACTTGAAGTGTGCTGTGGGAAGCCTGCATTGGATTATGGGTATAAAGATGATTTTCAGAATATGGTCAATTTGAATACACAAACCTTTGCACATAATGGTATTAAAAAAATTATTACCACTTGTCCTTTCTGTTATACTATATTCAAGAAAAATTATGAGGATATTGAAGTGGAACATATTACGCAAACTATTTTAAAAAATATTCATAAATTAGATGCAAAAAGTGAAGGGGAATTAGTCACCTATTATGACTCTTGCAATCCAGAAAAATACCCAGACTTGTATGATAATCCTCGACAGATTTTAGAAGCAGTAGGATATAAAGTTGCAGAATTGGATTTCAACAAAGAAAAAAGTCTCTGTTGTGGAAAAGTTTTGAAGCCTGTTTCACCAAAGGTTTCTAAGTTTATGGCAGAAGCTGTTCTTGAATCTGTAAAAACAAAAAAGTTGATTACGCTTTCTCCAGATTGTTTTATTCATTTTAACGAACATAATAGTAAAGGCATTAAAATCATTGAGTTGTCCGAGGTGTTGGTATGAAACTGCAGGATATTTTCACTGCGAGAGGATATTCTACGATGGAAGTGGACAAGCTTGTCTATGCACGAGATGCTTCTGAGTTTGAAGGTAGCTGTAGTGCTGTTGTTTGGCCCATTACTAAAGAACAGTTGATGCAGATGCTCAAGTTTGGAGCAAGTGATGGTGTACATTTTACCATTCGTGGAGCAGCAACAAATACTCTTGGTGCGTGTGTTCCTGCACAATCAGTTGTAGTAGATATGTCCAGATTGAATAAAGTTCTAAGCTTGGGAGCAGATTCTGTTGTTGTGGAAGCAGGAATAGTGTTAAGTGATCTTCTTCGTATCGTTCAGAAAAAAGGACGTTTCTTTCCTATAAAACCGCTGGAATATCCTGTGTGTACGATTGGTGGTATGCTTGCCATGAATGCGTATGGGTTAGATACCTATTATGGAGCTATGGAAAAATGGGTGGAAGAAATAGAAGTGATTGATGGAAATGGAGTGAAGAGGACTGTTTCTGGAGTAGCTATGAAGGATTTTCTTGGTATGGAAGGAAGTACTGGTATCATTTATAGTGCAAAACTAAAATTGCTTTCAGAACCGAGAGAAAAGACTGTGTCATTGTTTAAGTTTAATACTCTTAATGTGATGATGGATAAAGTCATGGTTCTTGATAAAATCCCTAGTGTTCTTTCTATTGAATATTTTGATGAGTATTGTTCCAGTTTTTTGAATCTTGGACAGTCTTTACATCTTCTTGTCGAGTATAGTAATGATTCTGGATTGATTAAAGATGCAGAGGAAATTGCTAAGCTAGATGAACTCAAAGAAAAGTTGCAACATATTTTAATAAATAAGAGATATAGTTACAAAGAAGATCCTAAAATCCCTTTGGAAAATACTGCAAAGTTTTTGTATTGGTTGCAGAAGAATGGGACTCCTTGTTTTGGTCACTTGAAGTTGCGAGTACTCCATCCTTGCTTTCGAGATGCGACACGTCTGCCTGAGATGTATCAACTGGTACAGAACCTTCAAGGAGAAGTTGCTGGGCAGTATGGTGTGGGAATTAAAAGAAAGAGATTTGTTTCTTTAGAGAAAAAGACAAAATATAAAAGCTTAAAGAATACATATGATCCTAATCGATTGTTAAATAGAGGTGTTTTACTTGATTAAATGCAATGAATGTGGATTGTGTAAAGAAAATTGTCCTGTGTTTCGTGTTGTGAAAAAAGAAAGTGTTTCTCCACGAGGATTTGCTATTATGAAAGACAAAGGATTTGCTGACAAAGCGATGTATATTTGTTCTCTCTGTAATAATTGTAAATTTGTCTGTCCCTATGGCGTTGATTTGAAACTGGATGAAATGAGAGAGCATGTTCTAAAGAATGGCGGAGAAACAGAAGCAACGCGAGAGATTATTGAGAATTTACGAAGAACAGGAAATCCTTTTGGGAAATTAGTTGGATTGTAAATTCTTTTCTATAGTTAACTGGTAAAATTCTCTTTCTCCATTCGATTTACATTTCGAAAGAATGAGTACATTATTTGTCCAACTTAATTGTCTCAGCAGTGCCGAGAGTTTCTTCTCAGAGTAGTAAACCTCGTAAAATTGTCTCATTCTCCAAAGATTTTTATCAGAATACCCCTTTACATCTGGATCTTTTCTAGAGATATATCCTGCTAACTCTTTAACAATTCCTTCTCCCCACTCTGCATTTTGGATTTTATTAGAGATATATTCTCCTATTTTCCAATAGAGATCTATCAGTTCTTTGTTAATCTTCTTCCATACATCCATTCGTGCCTTTCTCATGAATGTAAGAATTTCATCAAACTGTTTCTCGAATTTTACTAGATCCTTCTTTTGTCGCATGTTCCTTTTTTCCCTCTAAAACTCTATTCGAAATGCGATTCCTAATGCTGAGTATTGTTCAAAGTGGCCATATTGAAATGTCTCTGTTGCTCTCCCGAAGAGAAAAATCTCATAGTTTTTTTCTTTTAAGAGGGTATATTCATACTGCTGTGTCAGAGCATAGGCATCTTGTTGTATCTTTCTTTCTTTTTGTGCAAGAAGTCGTTCTAGACTGGTTTGTTTTTTTAACACAAATGTTTCTGCAAAAGAAGGCAGTTCTCTTTCAAAAGAAATGTGTTCTTGTCCAAGTATTCCTAACATTAAGAGTGTTTTCATGTGTAGCACCTCCCACAATGCTAAGAAGTATATACACAGAGAAGGAGAATAAGCTAATCCCTATACAGTACATATTGTACGTACATTTTTGGAAGTTATTTTGCTTCTAAATCATTTACACATCTTTCTAAACTTTTTGGGTACTCAGCCCAAGGGAAATATATTTCTAATTCCTTTAGTAATTCTTTTCTTTCTTCGTAAAACTCTGTAGAGAAGAGAATATATTTTGATCCTGCACTTTCCAGAAGGAAATCACAACGCTCTTGCAGTTCCATATACTTCTCCACTTGTTCATAGGTAAATGTGGGGATTTTTTCTTGTAGAATTTCATGCTTTGTTGTACATGAAGTGAGAAGAACTCCTAAAAGATATTTTTTCATTTTAATATTTCACCAGATTTTCTGGACCAGAGAACAAAGTCTAGTTCATCCATCCCTATACCAAGTTCTTTGGAGAACTTTTGTACCTTCTTTTCAAGGAGAAGATAGTTTTTCTTATTCATATTTGGTTTCTTTTTTATTATTCCAAACTCTAACATTGCATTGACCACATGTTTATCTAATATAGCATAGCCACTATATCCCATGTTTCGTAAAAAATGTGAACTCTCTTTATAGCCAAAGCCCTTGATATTTTCTGCAAGATAGTCACGATCAAACTGTAGAGGTATTTTTCGTGCATGAAAGATATACTCTGCTCTTTTATTATAAAAACGACAATGGAGCTCATGAAGTTTTTCTTTAATCTCTTGTTCAGAACCTGTAAAAATAACCTCTCCTACTTGATCCATGACACGAGAAGCCATGCGTGAAGAAGTATTTGCTGCAAGAAGACAAAAACATAACTCCCTGAAGGTTTCTTTTTCATCACGAGATATTTTAAACTCTTGCAAGCGATACTGAATTGCTTTCTTGTGCTTTTCGTAGTGCGCGAATAATTCGCTGTACTTCTCTGAGGACTTCTTCTCTTGTACGTTTTGTGGTATCAATGTAGGCATCATAATTCTTCTTGTCATCCATGTCTAAGTTATAGATCTTAAGGTATCTTCTTTTGTCTTGTTCCCAACGTTCTTTATTTATTTGTGCAAGATGCTCCACTGTTTCTGCCTTTGCTTCACTTTCTCTGGGTTTCAAGAATATTCTTCTGGCTCCTTCTTCATAGGACACATCCAAAAAAATCTTTATTGCATCTGGAATAAAATGAAATGCTAAACGACTGTCAAAGACAAAATTATCTTCAGTCTTTCCAATGTTTTCTGTCCATGTGTCAATACGATGATCAATGTCTTTAGGAGTTATCTTTGCAAACTCTTCTATTGTATACCCTTTTTCCATTGCAAGCTGGCGCATGTAGTCACCCGTAGAATAATGTTTGAGAGCAAACTCTTCTGCAAGTTTTTTTGCAATAGCTGATTTTCCTGAGCCTGGACGACCACAGAGAGCGATTTTCATAGAAACTCCTATTTTATGTTACAGTAACCTATCAATCTAAATCTATGACCTACAAGACGGGATACTGTCATTTTATCTGTTTTTTCTGCACAGACTGGAAGTTTTAACTTGACTGTAAAAGAATTCTTGGATAGTTCTGTGACCAAACCCACTGTTGTGCAAGAATTTATATTCAACATGAGATTTTCTCCTTTTTTAATTGGCTCTACTTGTAATTCTTTTTCTGAACCAATCACTCGATCAAGTAAATGGGGAACTAATTGTAATTCTGTGTAGACTTCTGGGAGATGTCCTGGATGGCCTACCACATTTCCTGTGAGAGAATCTGATTTGACCAGCGCTGGATCTAATGCAGTGAGTAAAGCAATAGAAGCACCTGGCTGGGCATGGTTAAGAATATCATTTCCGGTTCTGATTTGTACAATGGATGTGGTCAATGGAAGCCAGGAAACTTTTCCTTCTCTTTCTACTTTTCTTCCTGGGCGAATCTCTATTGCATCCCCTGTTTTGAAAACTCCTTGTTTTAATGCACCACCAAGAACACCACCTACAATTTTGGAATAATGAGCTCCAGGTTTGTTAATATCAAAACTTCGTGCAATAAACATAAAAGGAGATTTTTTGAGGTCACGTTTGGGTGTAGGGAAATGTTCTTGAATGCTTTCAATAAGAAGATCAATGTTGACATTATTTTTTGCGGATATTGGAATGATTGGAGCATTTTCAGCAATGGAACCCTTCACAAAGGCTTTAATTTGGTTATAGTTTTCTAAAGCATCCTCTTCTGCAACAAGGTCAATCTTATTTTGGACAATGATAATATTCTTCAGACCACAAATTTGTAAAGCCATTAAATGTTCTTTTGTTTGTGGTTGTGGACAAGGTTCATCAGCAGCGACCAATAATAATGCAGCATCAACAATTGCAGAACCTGAAAGCATGGTTGCCATGAGGGTTTCGTGGCCAGGAGCATCGACAAGAGAAATTGCCCTTTGTTTTTTTGTTTTTGACCCGCAGCTTTCACAGCTTTCTTTTGTCCCCCATGTTTTTGGACTTTTACATTTTTCACATTTATAGAACGTTGCATTTGCATAGCCTAAACGAATGGTAATTCCTCGTTTTATTTCTTCAGAATGTGTGTCAGTCCACTTGCCTGAGAGGCGTTCTGTAATTGTGGACTTTCCATGGTCTACATGACCTACTAAAGCAATACTTATTTCTGGCTGATGAAGTTCCGGCTCTTTCGTTTCTTCTTTCTTTTCCTGTTTTGTTTCAGAAGCCTTTGTTTTTGCTTTCGCCATGGCAATGACAAAATTTTAGAGGTATATAAAGGTATCCAGCGAGATATTTTTAGCGCAAGAACCCTAGAAAAAGCGTCAAAGATTGCTTAGTCTTGTTTGCCTGTTACATAGACATGATCATTGGTGACTTCAATCTCGATTTCTTTGAGATTATTAATCACGATGTCATTTCCTGGTAAAAGATAATCTACATTCAAACCTTTTATGACCACTTTGTGTATTTTATCAAATTCTACTACTTCTTTTGGTCCTTGGGTATTTAAATGCGGATCATTTTCATCAAACAAGCTAATGAAGCAAGGTCTTCGACTAAAATCTCCTTCGATGCTCTTTTTCCGAGCTATAAGAACACTTTTTGTTTTATACTTCATGGCAAGTTTCCCCCAGAGGAGTGTGATAGCAAACGCTTATGCGTTCTTTGCATCTTCTTTTTTGCCGAAGATGTCTTCTAAGGACTTTGAACCATATTTTTTCACGATTAAATTTAATTGAGCAGTTTTAACAGTGACTTGATTCCCACATACAGTTTTTCTTTTTTTCATTCCTTTTCTGTCTACTTTGACTCCTACTCCAGAACCAAGCAAAGCTTTTTTCCGAACAGGACCATCGATATCTGCGCGCATAGGAAAACCAGCAAAATCACTACCACCACGAATTTGTAATTCATAGCCTTCCAGACCTAAGAAATCTCCTGATACTGTCTCTCCAAGCTTTTTTCCTACAAGCGTCTCATCTTCTAAAGCCTTTTGAAAAGTTTTTCCATTTTTTGTGTCATTTATGACAAAGCGTACTTCAACCATTTTTGTTCAAATTTAGAGTTTTTAGCAGCTTTATAAAGTTTTTGTTCGACTGTTTCTGAAGAAAAAGGAAAGTATTTAGCTTAGAAACACTTCTCTTTTTGGACATGCTTTACAAAAGTCTCTTTGTGGTACTTTTGTTTCTGCTTACAAGCTGTACACAAGAGGATTTGTCTGGAGATGAAAATATGGAATCCGTAACATTTCAAACAGAAGATAATGTTCGTATTGTAGGGAATTATTGGGAAGGCTCAGAACATGCAGTACTTCTCTTGCATATGATGCCTGCAACGAAAGAATCATGGGAAGAGTTTGGAGAAGCATTGAACAAAAAAGGATTTACTGTGCTTGCCATTGACCTTCGTGGACATGGAGAAAGTGTGCAACAAGAGGGAAATATATTAAATTATAGAAATTTTAGTGATGCAGAACACCAAGGGTCTATTGCAGATGTGGAAGCTGCTATTGCCTATCTTCAAGAACATGGCGCTACTGAGATGAGTATTGTTGGTGCATCTATTGGAGCGAACCTTGCACTATGGTATCAATCAGAACATCCTGAAATAGAGAAAACGATTCTTCTTTCTCCTGGAACAAATTATCGAGGAATTATTATAGAACCTTTTGCTGAAGCGCTGAGTGAAGAACAAGAAGTGTATTTTGTCGCTGGAACTCTTGATGGAAGTGCTGTAGAAATGGCGAAACAGATACAAAACAAAGTCCCTGGAAGCAGTGAAATAAAAATTTATGAGAGCAGTGCACATGGTACAGATTTGTTTGCAGAAGATGGGAAATTGATGAATACATTGATCTCTTGGTTATAGAAGTAATTAGTTGAGAGAAATTTCTACTTAGCATTTACATAGACTTTTTTTAGATACGTGAGAAAAAACCTTGGTGGGACAAAGCCTTTGCTTGGTGATTAAATGCCCTAGAAATTATTCTTACGGACTCACTGTTTGTGGAATGGTTAGTGCCATAGAGATATTCTCTTTCAATGTGTCAAAAACTGTTTTCTTTGGTGGTTTGGGAAGATGAGCAAGAGAAAGATATTCTGCAAAGGTAAGAATAAAGGTAGATGGAAGAATGAGGATACAACTTCGGTCGAAAAGACTGCTTATTGAAAAAGAAGGATCATCAGTAAAATGAGAGTAACCATAATAGCCAATGGCAAGGCCAAGAGAAGGTATTAATATACGAGCAATTTTTTGCCCCTTTTTAAAATGTCCCCCTGCTTCTTGTTGTATCTCTTCTTCTAAAGCAGTTTGAAATTTTGGTTCTGAAAATCGAGTATAAGATATAAGAGTAAAATACGCACCACTAAGATTCCCTAATGCTGCTGAAGAAAGAAAAGCTAGAGTAGATAACCCATACGAACCCTTGACCAGACCTCTGTAGCTTTTTCCTGTACACTCTTGATAGATATCTCCAATGTCTCCTGCAGATCGGATCATGAAGTTATCATAACGAGTAAGCAAGGTTCCATCATCAGGGTAAAATCTATCTTCAAGACCCATTTACACACCCCAAAAATTATTTGCTTTCCTTTTTATTTCTGCAAGCTCTTTCAAAATGTGAATTTCATCAGGAGTCAGTAATTTTTTAAATTCTTTTAAACGACGAAAGTTTTCTTCGTTCATGTCTACATACAAAATCTCTTCCTCTTGAATTTGTCGACCAGCAGTTACTCCGGGTAAAGAAATGGCTACTTGTTTTCCTTTTTCTGCTTCTGCAATTGATTCTCTTTCATACTCTACGGTTTTAATATGTGCAAGAGCATCACCATTTTCCTTGATGAGATCATTATCTGGTCTGAGAGTTCCTTGTAACACTTCTACTCCTATGACACAGGGGTTATTTTGGCGAAAGGTACAGCCACGCAAATATTTGAGTTTCGCAGGACGCACCAAACCTATTAATTCTTTTTGTTCCTCTTTTTTCTTCTCCGAAGCTATCCATGCTTCAAAGTCATCAATCAATTGATAAATGACATTATGTGAAATAATCTTTACGCCTTCGCCTTCTCCTTTGACATTAAAACAAAGAATCACACGTTCATAGGGGTCTTCACTTGCAGATGCTGCAGCAAGATCTTTTTTTGTGACATTACCTACAGATGCTTTCTTGATTGCAATATTTTTTTCTCTCAGCATAGAAATGAGTGCTTCTAAAGAACCTAAAGTATCTGCTTTTACAAGGATACCATTCTCTTCTGTTTCAATGACCACTTCATCTACTTCTTCTTGAATTTTTTGACGAAGCTCTTGCTCATTATTCTCTATCACAAAGAGAGGCATGCCCGAGACAACTTCTTTTATTCCTTGCGCAGATATCTTTACTCCAGCTGCAGCTTGCACTTCTTTTACTGCAATATATTTTCCTTTTTCATCTGGAAGAAATAATCCTTTGACTTTTGTTACAATAGGTTCATTCAAGCCACCAATAATTATAGGATCATTTACTTTAATTTTCCCTTCATAAATAATTGCATCTAAGGTTATCCCCAAGCCTTGTTCTTCTTTTACTTCAAGCACTGTTGCTTTCCCGGGAGCATTCTGATCAGTATGCAGGCTTTGCTCGAGAAACTTTTGTGCTAAACCAATAAGGACCATGAGAAGCTCTGGAATTCCTTCCCCAGATTTTGCAGAACATGGAACCATGGCAACTGTTTTTGTATAGTCTTCAATGCGATCAAAACGATCAGCTTGAAAGCCTAACTCGTAACACTTCCCTACAATTTCATAGAGCTTTGTTTCAATTGCAGTCTGCACTTGTTGAGATTGTTTCGAAATCGTATCTAAAACAAAAGAAGATTGTACTGGACGCCAGCTTTGAACAAGATCAAGTTTGTTTAATGCAATGATAAATGGCGTTTTGTATCTTTTTAAAAGGGTTATACATTCTTCTGTTTGGGGTTTGATTCCTTCATTAATATTAATGACAAGGATAGCAAGGTCTGCAAGATTGCTTCCACGCTTTCGCATATTGGAAAATGCAGCATGACCAGGAGTATCTATAAATACAATCCCTGGGATAGAAAGATTTTTGTTTTTGAGAAGGTCACCACATATTTTTTGTATAGTCTTTAAAGAAATTGCAGAAGAAGAAATCATTTGAGTGATTGCTCCTGGTTCAGATTCCACTACAGCAGTTCTTCGAATGGTATCAAGAATTGCAGTTTTTCCATGGTCGACATTCCCCATGACTACGACTAAAGGTTGGCGGAGCATTTTTAATCACAAGTGGAAGAATGAGGGGATTATTTAAAGCTTTGCTCAAAGTTGTATTTTACAAAAGTTATTTAAAGGTTAAGACTTTCTTAAAAGTAAATAATTATCAATAAACTAGGGAGGTAAAAAGAACATGACAAAAGGAAATATGATGGGAATGATTGGACGATGGTCTTTTTTGATCGGACTTGTTTTGGCTGTAGGCTTAGGTATTTTTGCAGCATATGCAGGCTCATGGTTAGCATGGGTACTTGTAGTGTTGGGACTGATCGTTGGCTTTGTCAATATTAGTGATAAAGAAGTTGGCGCATTCCTTACTGCTGGAACTATCATGGTATTGATGGGTTACTTTGGTGGACAAACACTTTCTAGTGTATTGTACCTAAGTTCTATCTTCAATAACATTTTGACGTTATTTGTACCAGCTACAATTGTTGTTGCAGTGAAGTCCGTACTTGCATTAGCAAAAAATTAAACTGCGAACACACAAAAAACTTTTTCTTTTTTTTCTTTTTTCTTAAGCATAGATATTTAAAGAGAATTTCCTTAGATTCCTTTCATGGAAAAAAAGAGAAAA
>CAYJSK010000010.1:5377-15870 GCA_964372745.1 Candidatus Woesearchaeota archaeon | reverse complement strand
TTGAGATAGAGTGGGCCAGGAAGGACTCGAACCTTCGACATACTCCTTTCTTCCTTAATGGTGTAAGGGAGTCATCATAGCCACTAGATCACTGGCCCATAATCGAACTAAAATTGCAGTCTTTTAAATAGCTTTCTGTTTGCCGAGGGATAACCTTAAAAGCAAGTATAGAGAAAAAAAGGGCATGGCAGATGGCAGTACAACTGGGCTTGATATGCTCAAAACAATTGACTGGTATAGAAGAGCAAACATAGGCCTACCCTGCTATAAACCTGATGTACCATTTCCCTATCTAATAGAAGATCAATCTCATATAGAACTGAGCTATGATGAACTACAATGGGCATGGAATCTTTTTCCAAAAAATGCACAAGAAAGATCTATACTCAGAAAAATAGTTGGTCAAGCTTCAGCATGGTTTGCACAAGCATCCACAAGTACAAAACCAGTACCAACACATAATCGTACTGAAGCGCTCAGTTCAACAGCAATCATTCCTTCTTATATAGATTACACTGCTTGGAGAGAAACAGGAAATCCAACAGCAGATATTTTCATCTACAGAATTCCACGAGACCTTGTTCCAGAAGAAGAAATAAGAAAACTCATTCTCAAACAAGGTCTTGTACATGAGCTTGGACACAGTATAGTGCAACCTTGTTTTTATATTGAGGGATATACCTTACGTTTTCCAGATGGAAAAGAGATGGCTGGCTTAGATGCGATGTTAGAATTTGCTCAGCTTGCAGAAAAACATCCTCCCATTTCTCAATATGCTTCAATATACAGAGGAAAAGAAAACAAATTTGAGAGTGAGGATCCAGAATATAATTTAAGGGCAGCAATTAGCGAAGAGTTAGTAGAAACTATTGCAGCATATCTTCTCGGGTTCGCATATTGTCAAGACGAAAGAAGAAATAAGGAACCTTTTACTGATCGTAAAGACCTAGAAGCATATGTACACAGCATTCTCCATGCAGAAAGAAGAGTATAGGATACACAATGATAGCACTTTTAGGTGAGAGATACGATTTAGAAATTTATTTAGAAGATAATGATCTGCACAATATGAAGGGTGAAGTTCTAGAAGGGATGCTTCTGAGAGAAGAAGGAAACGTTGTTCCCATTACATTTGGCCTTGATGATACCTTTGCAGCAGAAAAAGGAAATCGAAGAGTCGGGGCACATTTTGAAGGAGAAAGTTTAGACATACGACTCTCTCAAGCAGCATATAGAGAATTATTGAGTGATAAGATTTTTGCAGAGAGATATACCCTCAGAGATGGAAGTAAAATCTGTGTTTGTCTTGCACATGATCCAAGACACTCCTTAGACTATGTTCTTCTTCAAGCAGAAATTGTAGCTTTAGAAGGTTTTGGAGAGTAATTTTTTTGCAGAAAAGTATATAACTTCCAAAAAGATTTTGATACGCATGGATGTCAGTCGAAGATCTTTTTTAAAAGGGCTAGGAATAGGAGGATTAGGAGCAGTCCTTCCAAGTAAAGTATTTGCTTCTCCTGAAGGCTCATTCTTAGATATTCCTCTCTATGATGCAAAGGGTAGACTTAAAACTCTCTCAACATATTATGGGATTCCACTGCTTCTCAATTTTTGGGCTCCCTATTGTAGGCCCTGCTTGGAAGAAATTCCTCAGGTGAATGGTTTACTACAGAAAATAAGGATACTCGCTGTGTGTTCTGATCCCAGTTTTGGGAGAAATGAGTCTGCAAAAAGTAAAAATTTTTCTACAATACTCCCTGAAGCTCTTCGCAAGAATATGAAGTTTGAGAATGTTTTTATTTCTTTGGAAAGTTTAGCATCTTTATCAGGGGATCATAAAAAACAATATGGGCAAAACATTCTCTTCCCTACCTTCTCTGTTGTTAATTCCCTAGGAAAAATAACGTATACACGCTTAGGTGCACTCAAGGATGGAACTAACTACTCTGATCTTCTAACAGCAGTAACGTCTGTACGCTAGGTTCTTGATTGCAGAAAAGTATATAAAACCCTGAAAAAACAAAACTGACATTAAATGTTTATATCTGGAGGATACTATTTACAATGGCAGAACGAATGGCTGATAAGGTTGCACGGATCACAAAAGATCCAAGATATATTAGGAATATTTGTACATCTGCTCATATTCACCACGGGAAATGTATTAGTGGGAATACAAGGCTTATAACTTCAAATGGTTCACTTAAGACAGCAGAAGAACTATTTACAGAAGTCGCTGCATCAGGTCAGATCTTTGATCAAACAGAAGAGCATATCATCTTTACTCCTAAAAAAGATATAACCCTTTTTTCACTTAATAAAGAATCTGGAAAACTTGAAAAAAAGAATATCCAATATGTCTGGAAGCTCAAAGGTGGAAATACTATTAAGACTACTTTGCGAAATGGTTTTGAAATAGCAACAACCCCAGAACATAAATATATTGTGTATAGAGATGGTTTTGAAGAAATTCCTGCAAATGAATTAGTTTTAGGAGACAGAGTTGTTTGTGCAAGAAAATTAGAAGTTTTCTGGAGAGACAAAGGAAGTAATTCTAATGAGTATAATACTCTTACATGCTTTTTAAAAAATGGAAATCAATTCCTTGTTCAAACTTTAGAAAATCCTTATGAAGATCTTGCTTTTGTAGAAATAAGCAAACTCGAATCAGGATATGAAGAAGTGGTGTATGACTTTACTATCCCAGAGAACCATAATTTCATTGCAGAAGGGATGGTTATCCATAATACTGCATTTACTGATAACTTACTTGCTGCATCTGGACACATGGCTTCAAAGAATGCTGGAGACCTTGAAGAAGGTATGACCACATGGCAACATCTTGATGAACAAGAACGTCTTATGACTGTTGATGCTGCAAATGTTTCTATGGTGCATGAATTCGGTGGGAATGAATTTCTGATAAATCTTATTGATACTCCTGGGCATGTTGACTTTGGAGGAAATGTAACTCGAGCAATGCGTGCAATTGATGGGACAGTTGTTTTGATTTGTGCAGTAGAAGGAATCATGCCACAGACAGAAACTGTTATGAAACAAGCTCTGCGTGAAAGAGTAAAACCGGTTTTATTTATCAATAAAGTAGATCGCCTTGTGAAAGAATTAAAACTATCACCTGAAAAAATTCAAGAACGGTTTATCAAACTTATTAACGATTTTAACCAGCTTATAGAAGATATTGCGGAGCCAGAATTCAAGGAAATATGGAAAGTCAGTATCAAAGAAGGGTCGGTTGCTTTTGGTTCTGCACGAGAGAACTGGGCTTTGTCTTTCCCCTACATGCAGAAAAAAAATGTTTCTTTCAAAGATATCCTGACTATTTATGAAATGGAAGAAGAGAAGAAAAAAGCATGGGTATGGGA
Source organism: Candidatus Woesearchaeota archaeon (assembly GCA_964372745.1). GTDB lineage: Archaea > Nanobdellota > Nanobdellia > SCGC-AAA011-G17 > GW2011-AR17 > JAGVZZ01. The sequence continues at coordinate 12,487 of CAYJSK010000010.1, read as the reverse complement.
TAATGCATCCTTGCATGAAGTGATCTTAGATATGTGTATCAAACATCATCCCGATCCTATTTTTGCACAGAAATATAGAATCCCACGAATCTGGAAAGGAGAACTGGATTCTTCTTTTGGACAAGATCTTTTGAACTGTAACCCAGATGGAAAACTTGCCTTTGTCATTACACGAATTGTTGTTGATCCCAAATCAGGGAAAGATATTTCTGCAGGGAGATTATTTTCTGGAACACTGAGACCTGGAACGCAGGTGTATTTGAATAATGCAAAAGAACATCAGAGAATTCAAAACCTCTATATCTATAATGGGATTAAACCAGAACTACTCGAGTCTATTCCAGCAGGGAATGTCTGTGCAATCTCAGGAATTGTCGGATATGCAGGAGAAACTATTACTTTAGAAGCTGAGCAACCATTTGAAGCTTTGAAGCATATCTTTGAGCCAGTTATTACCAAAGCTATTGAAGTCAAAAAAATGGCTGATCTTCCAAGACTAGTTGAAGTTCTGAGAAAAGTCAGTCGAGAAGATCCCTCTATTCAAATTGAAATTAATGAAGAGACAGGGGAAAATCTTATGTCTGGTATGGGAGAACTGCACTTAGAAATTATTGAGAATAGAATTGTCACAGAAAAAGGTGTGGAAGTGAAAACCTCTGCGCCTATTGTTGTCTACAGAGAGTCTATCCTGAAAAAATCAGGCGAATTTGAAGGAAAATCTCCAAACAAACATAACAAGTTATATTTTGTCGTAGAACCTTTAGATGATTCCATTTATGCAGCGATTAAAGCAGGAGAAATTTCTGAAGGAAGAGTGCGAAAGAAGGATACGGCTATTGTAGAAAAACTTTTGCAACTGGGTGTTGATACCAAAGAAGCAAAGTCCTATGTGGATGTCTTTAAAGGAAATGTTCTTATTGATAATACCAGAGGAATTGTCTACATTAATGAGATCATGGGTCTTGTCATGGATGGTTTCGAAGATGTTATGAAGAAAGGACATCTTGCAGCTGAGCCAGGGGTGAAAATGAAAGTTCGTCTTATGGATTGTTCTTTGCACGAAGATTCCATTCACCGTGGTCCGTCTCAAATGTTGCCTGCAGTACGAGAAGGTATTCGAGCAGCAATTGCTGATGCAAAGCCTGTGATACTGGAACCATTACAAGTCATGCAAATCGATGCACCTGTGGAATACATGGGAGAAGTTTCTAAATTAGTACAAAACAAACGGGGACAACTCTTAGGAATGGATCAAGAAGGTGTGGGTATTGTGGTGAAAGCAATTCTTCCTGTTGCAGAAATGATTGGTTGGGCATCTGACTTAAGAAGCGGTACTGCTGGGCGAGGATCGAGCTTTATTGTAGATCAAAAATTTGATAAAGTTCCTGAGAGTATACAAGCCAAAGTTATTGCACAAATTCGACAGAGAAAGGGAATGTCTGAGGGGCAGTAAGTTTATATATAAGATATTTTTCTTTTTTTCTTATGAATCTCACACTTTTGATCTTAGGGTGTAATGCATATCCTGAAGATGCGAATCTTTCTATAATTGCTGATTCTGTAGACTATAAAATATATGGTGATGTTGCTCAAGAAAGAATTTCAGAGCTTGGAATGACTAATAATCCTACTTGGCTATATGATCTTCAAACAGAAATTAAAGTTGAAGTATCCATAGAACAAGATGGAAAGCAAAGAATATTGTATGATCATTTTTACTTGGATGAACAAGGGAGACGTGTTGCACCTTCACTTTCATACTTATTAGACAAGGCTGAAATTATTGGTTCTAATTGTGGCTTCCATCATCCTGATTCTCATGACCCTTGTTATGCAGGTGTGAAAGTTTCAGAACCTGTAACACTCACCTATCGAGTTAGCCCTTTTCCCAGTGAGAGAAATACAAGAGATAATACCACTGCTTTCACTTTTAGTCTTCAAGATCTTGAAGGACATGCTCAAGTACTTTCTTCAGTATGGGCTGCACAAGAAGGAAAAGAAGTAGAAGAAGAGGAGAGAGCGCTTGCAGAGAAAAGGAAGGGTTTGAAGTAGTTTATCCGGAAATCTTTCGGATTTTTTGTGCATGCTTTTATAAAAACAGTTATTATAATTGACTTGTGGATACTAGATACCTAAAAAAGATAACTGTAACTTTAGATACAAATATCCTTATTGCTGCTACATTCTGGAATGACCCTTCCTGGAGAATTTTAGAAGCTATATCTCATGGGATATACATTCATAGAAGTTCTTGGAAGATTTTGGAGGAATATAAGAAAATTCTTCTCTCAGATGAATTAGTACATAAGGACAAAAAGAAGAACGTAAAAAATATTACTGCATTCTTCAAAATCCTGGACTGTACACAAATAGTTTTTCCTACAAAGAGTTTCTTTTTAGTACAAGAAGATCCAGAAGATAACAAAATCTTAGAATGTGCATATGAAGCAAAAGCAGACTATATAATTAGTTATGATAAACATCTTAGAAAGATAGGAATATTTGAAGAGATTAAAATTGTTACACCAGAAGAGTTTATACAACAACTAAAAATAGGTGAAGAAAGCTTTAAATAAATGGAGGGCTTAATAATACTATGGAAGCAATAATGATAAAAAAGAGACTAGAAAAAAGTAAAAGTATCGCCTACTCAAAAAAGGAATTTGCTGAAACTTTCAAGGCATTACATAATACCTCTAAAAAAATAAAAGAAGAAGATGTTGTTGATCTTATCCATACATTAAGAAGGGAATGGAAAAAAGAGAAGTTGTAGATATAGAAATTATGATCCCAGAGTTCTAAGGAATCCAATGTTCATATTGTGTATATATTTCTCTTGCTTTCTCAGTGGTTTTTGCTCTCCAGAAATCTCCCTCTGTTTCTAAATGAATGAGTCTGTGCTTATGTAAAAACACAAAAACATTTTTTATATCCTCCAAAGAATAGTCTAGGAAAGATTCTATCCCTTCAGGCATACAATTTCCTTCTTCAATTTGCCAGAGTACTTGAAATTCCTCTTTTGTTAATTCCACCATCTTTTTTACTTATGTATATCTTTGAATAGAAAAAGATTTCGCTTCTTTGTAATAAGATAGAGGGTCAAGAAAAAGATCACAAAGAGAATGCCAAAGCCTAGCTTTGATTTTGTGTCAAAGTAAGTCCAGGTACTAAAGAAACTGGTTAATGTAGAACCTAAGAAGAGGCCTACAAGTACACTCCCATCTAAAGTAACAAAGAGGGCAATCAAAAGGACAAGAAGATTTAATCCAACAATAAAGATGTATTTATTTCCATTATACTGTGCTTTTGCATTTTCATAGACATTTTGTTCTGCTTGTTGTTCATTTACACAGGTCTCGTTTTGCTCGTACACTTCACTTTTTGTAATCCCACAATCTTTGTAGGCATAAAAATATGATTCTGAGCCAGTATATTCTGGAAAGAAAACATTTGCTCCCATGAACACTAAAGGAATGTAGAGAAGAATAACTACCAATGACAAGAGTACTTTTATCCATTCCATCATTTAGGAATATTCTTTGGGATATTTAATACTTTCGAGAGTGTTCCCTAAATCTTGCGGATTTTTCGGAAATCTTTTTGTTTTTTTGCAGAAAGGATTTCAGTAGACTAATACTCTTGTGGATGAGTTAGAAGGATCTACGAAAGAGAAATAATTTTAAGAGAAAGAAGTTCTTCTTGTAATTGTGGGAAATCTTTAAACTGTATAGCCTGCATCCCTAATGCTTGTGCCGCAGAGATATTTCTTTTAGAATCATCAATCAATAAGCAATCTTTGTAGGGGAGAGACAATTTTTTAGTGATAGTAGAGAACATTTCTTCAGAAGGCTTTAGAGCAGCAACATCACAGGAAAAAACAACAGCATCAAAAAGTGTACGAATATCATGTTTATCTAAAAATGTCGTTTCAAAATTAGTGGTATTAGAGAGCAGCCCTAACTTATAATGTTCTTTAAGTGTATAAAGGAGCTCTTTCATTCCTGGGAAAAGAAAAGAAGAGGGTAAATGTGGCCCATAAATACGGACAAAGTGTTGTATGTTCTCATCACTAGCTTCTACAGAAAAATGTTCCAAGAATTGCTTCGCCATAGCTTCAGCAGAGCTCCAGGTCTTCAATTGTATAGCCTGTTCATAGGTCTGGAGATATTCTGGTGTATAAGGGATATGAAATTGCTTCTGAAGTTCTTGAGAAACACCATAGCCCTTACTTCCCAGTGTTTCCCATAAATCAAAGATTATTGCTTGAATCATTACAAACTCTCCAGGTATTCCTTCTTCCCCAAATCTCTCTTCTTCGCTAACTTTTCCAAAGCAAAATCAAACTTACTCCCATACTGTGCCGCAGATTTTTTTCGAAATGCAAACTCTTTTGGCAAGCCAAGGTTGACTGCAGCCTCCCGAAGGATTTGTTTTCTTTGTTCTCCAATCTTTAAAGAAGGATCAATTTTCATGGCATAGGTTATAAGAGCTTCATCCATAAAGGGCAGACGTAACTCTTTTCCAAAATGTGCCGCAAGAGAAAGATCGCGAGTAATATCACGCTCCCAGATATGCAATAAACCATCCCAGCATGCAGCTTGTACATCTCCTTTATGTCGTTCATAGCCAGCAAAGAGTTCTTCTGACCCTATGCCTGTAAGTACTATTTGCTCTTGCATCATTTCCATGGCAGAATACATCACACAAGCAACACCTACAGATACAGGATCTCTTTTTCCCGTTATTTGAATAACTTTCTTTACTAAGGCTTCTACTTCTTCCAATTGGATAATTTTTACTTTGATAGGCCAGTCCATTTCATCTGCAACGGTTTGTGCTGCAAGCATATCTTTTGAATCAGCAAAACCCACTGTGTAGAGGGTAAATTCTCTATCGAGTTTTTCACTGAGGTAGGCTAAGAGTGTTGAGTCTACACCCCCTGAAAAAGCAATGGCAACTTTATCATCTACACGCTTATCTACTGCATCTACTAAAAGATGAGAGAGGTGATCGAGAACTCCTTCTTTCACATTTTCTTCTGTTTTGAGTTCTTGCAGTGCAAAGGGAAGGTCTTCGTTAAGTTCCATAGATGTAGGAGAATATCCTCTCTTAAAATACTTACCCCTTCTTTTCAGTATAGGTATGAATAGCTGTCACTTTTTGAATAGAAAAAGAGTCTATAGCTATCCCAAAATCTTGATTTGTATTACAATATTTGCCAGGGAAAGCCTTAGAGACAAAAGAAGGTGTTGCTCTCCCTATTTTTCGTTCTATTTGTTTATACAGAGCATCCTCAAAGCCATCTGCGATCTGAACACGATTTACATCAATCCCAGCCATAATTTCTGCAACACGAATGTGAATAACATCGAAATAATGAGGTAAATATAGTCCTGGTTCTGAAGGTCTATATTTGTTCATCCCGTATCGTAAAGAGACCCCATTTCCATTTTGCCACCATTGTATCTTTCCTTCACTTTTTCCATACTGGTCCTGAATAACAAGGTGTGCTTGTGTAGGAAGCCACCAGTCAATACCAGCTTCAAAATTTTCTTGAGTGTAAAGCTTGAATCAAAAACAAGAACATCGGTATCCTTATGTGCCTTTAGCTCTTCTTCAGTCCGCCTTTGATTCCATATTGCATCTGCAAGACCACCTATGAGAAGACCAGAGGCATTCCTTTCTTTCAGAAGTGCATCAGCAGCAAGCATACCTTCAATCCCCCGTGCAGCATCTGGGATTTCTGGATGTCTTAGTTCAAGTCTTTGTGCAAGAACTTGTTTAAGAAGAAGCTTTTGCTCAGTAGATAGATACTGGCGATGTGAACATTGGAGGCTGAGTTTCATTTTAGATTAAAACATCATGTGTCCCTTTGTCGTATGTGACAAGGACTTCTAAAGATTTTTTTTCTATATCTTCCAAACAGATATTTCCATAATATCGTAAGTTTCCATATTTTTTTCCTAGAGTTTCTAGTCTTGTTCCAAATGGACTTTTCGTTCCTACTTCAAAATATAAAAAGCTTGTATCAGGCTTTTGCAAGGTTTGTTCAATCTTTTGTATGGTCCCTTCTACACAATTTCCATCTAAAGCTCCATCTGTCACTAAAATATGTACTGTTTTTCCAGGAAGAAGTTTCTTTTCTATCTCATCAAAAGCGACTGGAGTATACGTTGTTCCTCCACCCTGGAATCCAGACATCACTTGTTTCACAGAATTATTTGGTGTTGTCCACACTGTGCTGAGAGGAAGTGCTTCACTTACTAGAGTTCCCTTGGAAAAATTTGCTGCAATAATTAAAGGATCTTTTTTTGCAAGAACTGCTGCTTTTTCCATTGTTTTGAGTAAACCAGTTTCAATGTGCATCAAGGTATTGTACGAACAAGGCTTTCCTGTGTAGTCTATTGAGCCCATAGACCCTGAGGAATCATTATGGAAAACAATATTTTCTGGTATATCCAAACCTTTGACATCATAGGTATAATCAAGATCTTCCTTCTCTATCCACTCATAGAGATCATAACGCCATCTTTGCTCACTTAATTCAAACAGCTGTGTTATTCCAGTTTCTTCTTGAAAGCGAAGAATGTCTTCTAATGGAAGATGAGGAATTTCTTCTACACCTAGTTCTCGTGTCGAGACGTAGTTGGGAACTCTTTTTTTCCCCATAGTGACTTGTTGTGCAGTGTAATCTGGAGAACGAATGGGAATTTCTTTTGCATTTCTTTTATAGTATTCATCATTTGCAAGATTATGCAAGCGTGCATCTTTTCCTGTTCCACCAAGAGTTCCATTTGCAACTCCTGCCAAAAGATTATTTGTTTCTTTAGGATCAAGTACATTTGCGAGATTTTGCAATGCTTGTTCTGTATTTCCTCCAGAGGCATTTTGTCCTGTTTGTGGATTTCCTTGTCCAGCACCTTGAGCAATATGGGTTCCATGCCTTTTTTCTTCTTTACTGAGAGAGATATATTTTACAAGAGGAATGATAAAACCTTTTAGCGCATCATAGCGAGATCGTTTATCTAAGAGAATGTGTGCAAGATCTTCTATGAGGATCTTATGTTCTTCATCACCAGAAGCATTATTGTAGTTTTTTAGAACATATGA
>CAYJSK010000010.1:1225-5367 GCA_964372745.1 Candidatus Woesearchaeota archaeon | reverse complement strand
CATATGATACTCTTTGTTGAAAAGTCTTTTTATCAATACCAGCAAAATGTAACTGCGCTGCTGTGAGTTCTTCCACAAATCCTTGGAATGCTTTTTCCATGACTGCTGTATATTCTCTTTCAGGCATTTGTTTTAGGATTCTTGTTTTAAAGTAGTCATAGAGAGGAGCACGCATGGTATGTGATTCTGCAAAGAGAAAACTATACACTGCACGAGAGAGAGGATAAAATAAGGTTTCAAATCTCTCTTTATGATTTTCAAACTCAATGACATCAAAGATCGTTACCACTCCATCAGGTAAGAGGTGTACTTGTGGAAGAGGAAGAGCTTTTGTTCCTATAACTTTTTCTATTCTTCCTTCCAGAGAATTTCCATAGTTGCTTAAATAAAAAAATGCTGTGTCTATGACTTGATCCCAACAGGCATTTCGTACATTGCCTACTTTTCTCAGAACATCTGGTTCGGAAAGATGTGGCTCTGCTTTTTTTAGAGCTCTATAGATTGCTTCATCTACACGCTCTTCATCACTTTTACTATCTGGACAATAAGTTGGATGAAATTGTTCATGGAAATAGAGATAGGTAAAATTATCATGAACCATTCTTTCTATGTCTTTTGCTTCTATTCTTACTCCATAGGCATGTTCATACAATGCTGCTATTTTTTTTTGAAAATGTTCTTCTATCTCTGCAGGCTTAAACACATCCATGTGAGTTGTTTTTCCATCGGTGTAAAACATCCATGGACGATCTCTTTTGGGATCTTCTTCTGCTTTGACTACAGGAGTTTCTGCAAAGAGAGCATACTCTGTACGAGCAATCTCTCTCCATGTTTGTTCTGCATCATCTAAGCTTCTTCGGATCATAGTTAGAGTACTCTTGGAAGTCTATGTAAATAGATATCTGGTGTGGAAGGAAGTCTTGTCTTCTCTGCATATACAGTTCTTAATCCTTGCACTCTTTGCATAAGATCTGGAGAGCCCAATATAGGCACAAGTTCTCTTTGATAATGATGTATAAACCCAGCAAGAGTTGTTATGTCTGCTGCGAAACGAGCAATCATAGGTTTTCGATATTCATTCCCTGCTTCATTACGTGCAAGTATTGTTACAGAATTTGCAAGGTCTTGTATGACTTTTGTTCGATCTGTTTCTCGTAATGCATGTTGCACTGCAAGGTTATAGATAGAAATGGAAGTGCTATCTGGATCAAATCTTGCAGGAGTTCCAAGAGCTGTTCCTAATGCTGTGGTCAAATTTGTATATTCTTTGAGCATTGCTGCAACAAGAGGTACGGGATCTTTGTCTTTGTTCTCCAGTTTGTCATAGAGTGTAATTGCAAGTGCACAAGACATGTCTGGAACATTAATGTAATGGCGTGCTTGTTCAAATGTGGCCATAGGATTCTCACTGCCGATTGCTGCATCCATTCTTCTCATAAAAGAAATTGCGTCTGCGAGTTTTTTTACTTTCACAATGTCTCTTGGAACAATGTGCTCTTTACATGCTTGAACAAACTCTCGTACTTTTGCAATGGATGTTGCAGTTTCTGTAATAACTCCATCATATTTGAATTCTACTCCATAAACCCTCTGTAATTGTGTATTCCAGTCTTTAATGGTTTTCTTTTCTCTTTCCATTTCTTGTTTGAGGTCATGACTTAAGAGACCAAGCATAACATCCATAAATTCTACTGCAGAGCGATTATTTGGACATTCTGTTCTTTGGGGGTTTGTTGTATACGCAAAGACAGAGAGCCAATCCTGATCTAGGGTTTCTAAGGTATCTTCCAAATGTAAATGGTGTCGTATCCTTGTACGAAATTCTCTTTTGAACTGTTCATGTGGATTCCCTTCTTTTTTTAACATGAGCAAGGAAGCACCTATGCTTGCTGCAGTGTTTGGTGCATCTAGCTGAAGGTTTCTATTCCCCTGTGCAGCATCCATTCTTCGTGTTCCAGAATATTTTGGATCTGTTGTTGCAGAAGGGTTTTGTGCAAGCACAACAAAGGTTGGACGAAGGCCACGATAGTCCCATGAGCCAGAACTATACTCCGCTAAAAGAGGACCGATATCTCCCCCTTCACCTGTAGGAAGACGAATCGTTCCATCCTGCATCATTAAAATTTGGTTTGCATCTCCTCGATTGGATTCATCAACAAAGATTGCTGCGATAGTTTGTAATGCTTCTCTTTTCAACTTAATCTTGACCACACCATTCTCTACTGTCCCTTCTGTATAGGGCTGTAAAACATTGGACATATTTGGGTTGAGACGGAGAATTCTATAATTGTCTTCTGGAAGCATGGCTTTGAAAAGGTGCTCTGTGGTATGTGTTTTTCCAATTCCAGTTTTTCCTTCCAACTGAATAGGAAGTTTTTCTCTGAATAATGATGCCAGAAGCATGTCAAGCATACTGATATCTTGTGCAGTAGGATCAGGAACAGGAGCATTTCCCTCAAGAACAGAAAATTCTACTGTATGATTTGTATAGTCATATTTTACTCTATACAAAGGAGTAGGCATCGTTGTTCTGTTTACTGTGCCTTGTGCCGCTTCCATAAATGCGAGCATTGCTGCTTGATGTAATTGTCTTTCTGTGAAGCCTTTTGCTTCTATTTCTTTGAGTATTCGTTCGAGTGTTTTTACCATTCTATGTCCTTGTATAATTTCCAGAGTCTTCCAACTTCAGGAATACATTGGTCTTTTTTTCCTTGTTCAAGAAGGTCTTGTAAAGAGAAAGCGGTACGTAGACGATCCCATGCATAAACGTGCTCATTATTCCATCCTTTTTCTCTCATGATTCTTGCAAAAAAAGGCCGGTCTTGTACACACAATCTTAAAAGCATTCTGTAGGGTGTACCAGTATAAGAGAGGTAAGTGTTGTTAAGATTGTTGAGAATAGCACAGTCTGGAAAGTATTCTTGTATCATACCCAAATCTACTGGACCCTGTTGTGGGAACGCTACTTGATCATAGATTCCTGAGTCTTTGAGTTCTGGGCCATAGATTTCTTCTAAGCATTGTTGGAGTCTTTCTCTTTCTATTTTTACATAAAGACATTGCTCTTTCGATGCAAAGAATCCATACACAAAAAGATTACTCAGGGGATCAAGATTTTCCTTTGAGTATCCTAAACTATGTCTCAAATTTGCATCAGTGAAAACAGATGCCAGATCGTAGACAAGCATTTTTCCTGCATGATGCATTGCGTCATCTTCTCCAGAAATTTGTAGGGGAGTATCGGGTTTTTTTGCGCCTTCTTCTTTTTTCTCTCCAAATGGTATTTCATCATCTTTTACTATTGGTGGAGCCATTTTAGAGGGCTCCATTTGTTTCAAGTAATCTATACATTTCTTCTCTTAATACAGACACATCAGTGTCATTGTTTCCATTACTTTTCTTTATTACTTCTACTTTTTGGTTTACATTCCTTTCAAGAGTCTGCAGTTCTTCAAGCATGGCTCGCAGTTGCGTTTTTCCCGTTCTTGCATAGCTAGAGAGAAGACCTATACCAAAAAAATCTATAGCATTCTCTCTTTTTAGTGAGTAATAAGGGTTTCCACTAGTACGTTCTATTTTAAACCGAGCTAGAGAAGGGTCTGACCCTTGTGTGTTTATATAAGAGCAAAAATTCCAAAAAGCTTGTTGTTCTCTCATAGCATAGCCCAAAAAATGATAGGAGAGGTAAAAATGAACTTCATAATGAGATCCTAAAGCAGCAATATTGTTTGGGTTAAATAGTCCTACAGATTGTACTATTCTTGGTAAAAGATCTCTCTGAGCATTTAGATTTATCTCTTCTGGAAACATGTCTACAATATCTGTACTCGCACAAAGTTCTGCTAAAACAGGATAACTGATCCCTGCAACGTGAAGAAGTCTTCTTTTACTCACTGCACTAAAATCTATTCCCATTCTATTATTGAACTTTCCAAATGGAACAAGGTCACGTAAAAAAGGCGGCATATCCTTTCCCATTGCTAGGAGATCATAATATTCTAACATCATGATTCTGTGTTTTTCTTCAACTGTATCGGTGCCTCCTTCTAAGGGTTGCTCTTGTGGAGAAGCTGTTGCCTCTGGAGCTTTTTGTCCAAAGGGTATTTCACCATCAGGGACTATAGGTGGAGTCATTTTCTCTC
>CAYJSK010000010.1:0-1125 GCA_964372745.1 Candidatus Woesearchaeota archaeon | reverse complement strand
ACTATAGGTGGAGTCATTTTCTCTCCTTGAGCAAAGAACGCAATGCGAATTCAATCGCATGACTTTTGTTTCGAAAAGAACCATCTTCTAATAAGCCATCTAATCTTTGAAGAGTTTCTTTTTCAAGCGTCACGGAAAGTTTTTGCTTCATACTGCTTTAAGCGATAAAGCACTCCTTTATATACTTTCCTCTTATTACACCTCCCAAGTGACTACATTTATCCAAGAACCTTTTTAAATGATATTTCTTTTGTTTAAAGTATGGACATGAGACTCATAGAAGGATTTGGTTACAAAGCAGAGATTCTACACAAGATCCCTAAGCAGATAAGAAAAGAAAGCATTATAGTGATACAAGGAGGAGATGATACACTCAATAGACTAGCAGTCTCTTCAAAATATGTTGATATCCTTTTAGATCCGCACCTGGGAAATAGAAAAGATTTTATGCACCAACGAAACTCTGGCTTGAATCATGTGCTTTGTGCACTTGCAAAAGAAAATAATGTCGCAATAGGTTTTTCCTTTTCTTGTATTCTACATGCGCAACAGAGAGCAAAATCTCTCGGGAGAATGATGCAGAATATTCTCCTTTGCAGAAAGTATAAGATACATATGGTCATTGGAAGTTTTGCAGAAAATGAATGGGATGTACGCAATGAAAAAGATCTTCAAGCATTTTTTAAAGTTCTTGGGATGACTGGAAAAGAAGTACAGATGGATTTTGTAGAGAAACGTTTAGATTATAAAAGAAGATTTGTACAAAAAGGTATTATGCTTGCTCATTAGACATTTATATATTTGTTTGTGTAGTGTATTTTTGTGAGAACTTTTTTACATCTAGGATTTATTCTTCTGTTTTTCTTGTTGCTTGTTCATCTCAAACAGATTCTCAAACTGAGACAAATACGGGCACAACAGATCTTTCTTCCTATGGAAATATGTATATCATTGATATATCATACACATATTTTGCCTACTGACCAAGCATTAAATGATCAATTTATTGAAGATCTCATTGTAGAAGCACAGAGTGCCTGTGTTTCAACTATTTGACTTTTCTCTCACGCGCTACTATAACCAGATATACAACCAACTTACTCTGAAGATCATTCCACCATGGTG
>CAYJSK010000009.1:13187-15960 GCA_964372745.1 Candidatus Woesearchaeota archaeon | reverse complement strand
GTATTCTAGGACTCTGGTAAGAAAAAAATTACTTCGTATCTACTTCAACTGCACTTCGTCCAGGTAACTTTGGATTTGCAGAAAGCAATGCTTTTCGCGCATGCACAATACCTTCTTTGTTACAATACACACAAAAGATAACAGTCCCTTTACTCAACTGTGCTGCTAGCCCCATAGCTTTCCCAAAAGAACGCTGCATACCTGTCTGCATACGATCAGCTCCAGCCCCTGTAATCATCTTGTTTTCACGAAGTACATGATGCGGATAACTTCGCACTTGCATATGATATTCTTTTCCTAAAGCTTTCGTCAATCGTCGCACCACAGAAGTTCGTGCAGACTCAATCGCATTATGTCGCACTTGGATCTTATCTTTAGACACAAGATACACTTTATGTGGGAAGGTTCTTTTATTATCCCCGAAATTAAACTTGACTAATTTATTTGTAGGAACTGCTTTAATATACCCCTTGACTTTATATCGTGATTTTCGTGTATATGCTCTTTTAACTTTTCTATAACACTTAAATTTTCTTTCTCCCATCTTATGCCACCTGTACTTTTTTTCCTAAACTTTGCCCAGGAAGTCCTCGTTCAAAGATTGCACGAATGCATCCATTATTTCCATGTGGACTTCTCACTTCACCAGAAATCTCTTTTCCTGTTTCCGTCTTAAAGACAACTTTCTTTCCAACATACTTTCTAGCTTTTTCTCGAGAATCAACTCCATTCATACTAATGATAAGATGCCTTGTTTCTTGATGCGCTCTGCTTCGTCTAAAGTTATTGATTATGCCTTCCATAATACTTCTACCTGCTCTCCCACAATATCTCTCAAAGACTCCATAGTCCTCAACGTGAGAATCTTCTCATGAGGCATTTTTACGTTCTTTATATACTTTTCGAACTCATTTGCATCACTTTTTTTCAAATCTTGTAAACTTCCATCCTTATCTAAAGTAGCAATCCAAATCTCATCTCTCTTACTAGTATCCTTCACCACAAAAGCAAGATCCTTCAAAAAAGTCACTTCACCAGACTTTTCTCCATAGCGAAAAAAGAGTTTTGATTTACTTAATTCAATAGCCCGTTTTCTATCTAGAATATCAAGAATGGTTCGAATATACTCTCGCGCCTCTCTTCGCACTTTATTTATTTCTTGTTTCGACAACTTCTTCGCATCATAATCTTTCTTTGCTTGAATTATTTCTACAAGATCTTTATGAAACTTTAAAGGAACTTTTTCTGCTTCACACACATGTTTTTGAAACAATGCAGGAAGCTTTGCAACACTAATATCTTTCACACCTAATTCTATAAGAAGATCTCGTGTGAGGTTCAATGCAGTACTATGAATTTCAACGATTGCTTCTTTCTCATTTCTCTCTTCAATTTCACTAAACAGTTTTTTAATACGCTCAAGATAATCTTTACAATCAGCAAGCAGTTTATCAATATCCTTTCCAGAAACTTCTTTCAATTCTCCATGCTCAATATCTTTGAATGTTTTTCTGATTTTCTCTAAAATATCCACATATTTCTTTTCAAGTAACTTTTCTTTCTTCACATATATTTCTTCCATCAACTTCACTGCTTCTTTTGGTGTTGGCGGTGGAATACCATACAACATAAGCGCTGCTTGTGTGGGATTCATCACTGCATAAAACAGATCTTCTCCAACAACAGAAAGAAGTTTTTGTTTCGTTCGATCAATAAGTTTATCTCCCACTTCCATATTCATATCAATAGCTTCTGGAGAAGGTTTAATACGCCCCATTTGCAACAACAGTTTCCAAGGCATAAACACTCCTCGGTCGTACAAAGGAACACCATCTCGCAACATAGTAAAGATTACAGGATTAGCATCCTTCACATTTTCCCAGAAATCAGTAAGGATATATGTTTGTATATGAAACTGTGCTCGTACACCAGTAATTTGTGAAGCTTCATATCCCATATTAATAATAATAGCTCTCAATTTATCCCGCAACTCAAAACGCGACATTTTCTTCACATCAGTATCATCAATAATAATCGCAACATCAATATCATTCGGTGCTGCATCTCCTCTAAAAAGAGAGCCCACAGCAATATAACTCACCACATATTTTTCAAACTTTTTGATAGCCATATTTTTATGCAATTCAGCAACTTTCAATGCAGAAAGAAGACCCCTATCATAAAATATTGCAGACGTTGCAACCATCTGAATAATATCATGCTTTGCATCAAAACATGCTTCTTTTAACTCTGAAATCAACATCACTTGAGGCTTAAAGTTCTCATTTATTTCTTTAGCAATCTTGGTCGTTTCATCAGTACTTTTGACAATAAGATCACCTTTTCCTATCCCTTCTACTTTTGCATCATCAATCAAAACAAAGATATGAATTTCACTAGGGTTTACAGTTTCCCCAGCTCGTGGTTGTAATGGTGGAAGAAGAGACATCCCAGTAATATCCTCTCGTTTGGCAATACACGTATCCTTAAACGCATCTAATTCCTTTTGTACCTGAGAAAGCTTTTCCTGCTGCTCTGGTGTTGGTTTAGGGAGCTCAAAACCAGGCTTAATTTGTTCAGGTTCTTTCTTTCCTGAAGAAGAAGGTATTTTCGCCATTTTCTCTCTAACAGTCTCCGGAGAGCTTTATAAAGGTTTGGGTAATTTAGATTGTAACTTGTAAGAGACAACTGCAGAACGTCTTGCACCGGGAAAGGTAACGTTACAATGGGGCGTCCTCTGTGGAAGCCAAGCAGATGTTACGGGAGACCAAGC
>CAYJSK010000009.1:0-13177 GCA_964372745.1 Candidatus Woesearchaeota archaeon | reverse complement strand
TAGAAAGTCCATGGGAAATAAGTGCTCGTGGGAAGATGAAGAAGAAGATGGCCAAAATCTTATTTTTTATAACCAAGGACCGCATTTATATACCAACAAGAAAATTCTTAAAGGAAAGAAGGAAATAAACGAAAACCCCATTTATTCACTCAAAGAAAAAAGTGTAAAGGCTCATTTTTCTAATTACAGATCACTTTTATATACCATCAAAAAAACTCTTAAAGAAAAGAGGGAAATAAACGAAAACCCCATTTATTCACTCAAAGGGTTATATTATCGAGAAAAAAACAAAGAAAGTGATTTGGAGAACCTTCTAAAAAACTACAGCCCCTACATGCTCTCAAAACAAACAAGCATTCCGAATTTTCAACTCTTAAAAAATTATATATCTATCCAAAAAGTAGATGATGAAACGGTTACTGCAAAGAATATTGCAAAATATGCACTGCCTATCGTAGCCTATATTCATACAGTGCAACCAGATTTCATTGTTGCCTGTGACCGTGGCGCAAGACCATTAGGTTTAGCTGTTGCTGCACTCTACAGAAAAATGCATGGAAGACTTCCTACAACGGATGGAACTCTTCGTTTCAGAAGGATTAGTACAAGTAATAGAGAAGAAGAAACAGAAGCACATCTTAGCCCTCTTTTTGCAGAAATGTGTGAAACAAGAGATGCACCAAAAGTTCTTATCCTAGATGATTGGGTCAACTCTGGAGCAACAAAACAACTTGTTGAAAGAATTGCAGAACGTCTTGCACCGGGAAAAGTAACGTTACAATGGGGTGTCCTCTGTGGAAGCCAAGCAGATGTTACGGGAGACCAAGCAAGGAATGGTGGCTGGACAGACTGGCATGATAACCCTGAAGTGATTGGTGTAGATTATCAAGGAACAAAAGCAAGAGTTGTTAGAGCAGAATCTGCAAGGAAATGGAGACAAGAGATGCATGATAGCATTGATGAACTACTTGAAGGATCAGAACAAATCAGTGCTATGCCAAGAGAAACAAGAGAATTCAGTATGGCTATATAACTACCCATAAGACTTTTAATCAACAAAATAATTTCTCAAAAATGCCCAATCTTTTAGACCTCATACATCATTCTATGGATATAGCAGTGAACCATCCGCTTTCAATCTTTAGAGAACAAGGCATTAATCCTGAACTGTATGATACACCTGGCTATTATTTTAAAGAGAAGAATCTCTCCATCCATGTTCTTTTCCCAGCACAAGATTATCAATATGTAGAAGTAAAATATCAGAATCAAGTAGTTTTGAAAGCAGGATACTACTCTGAATTAAGAGACGAAATGGAAGATGGGGAAAGAATAGATTCAGAAATCTACCATCCTGGAGAGTGGGAAAAAATTCTAGATATACTTCTAGAAGAAACAAATCAATATATCAGAAAACCAAAATCAACACAAGAAAGACTTTTTGAAAAAGATTACTTCTGGTAAATTTTAAAAGTTTCCAGTAGTAAAAGGAACTAGTTTCCAGTACTAATGGAAACATTTATAAAGCTCTTAAACTTCTAAATAGGACATGATACCAGAAAAAGACCTTCGAAATTGTATACAATCACAGAAAGAAGAATTAGATTTACAAGAATCCAGTGTAAAACGAGAGCTAGAAATAGATGCAGATATACCTCACATAGTGATAATATCAGGTATAAGAAGAGCAGGAAAAAGTACTTTAATGAAACAAATCATAAAGAAACAGAAAAAGTATAATTATTTTAATTTTGAAGATCCAAGAGCAGTAGATTTTGAACTCAGAGATTTTCAAAAGTTAAAAGAGATATGTGATGAAATAAACAACAACCCCAAGAGAAATTTTTTTGATGAAATACAAAACGTAAACGAATGGGAAAGATTCATAAGACAACTCCATGATAAAAAAGAAAAAATAATGGTAACGGGTTCTAATGCCTCATTACTAAGCAGAGAGTTAGGAACAAAACTCACAGGGAGATATATAGCATATGAAGTCTTTCCTTTTTCTTATACAGAATTTTTACTTTTCAATCAAGAAAAACCAAGTAAAGAAAGCTTTGAAAAATATCTTCTCTATGGAGGTTTCCCGGAATTCTTAGTCTCAAAAAAAAATGAATATCATAGAGAGCTGTATAAAAGCATAATTAACAGAGATATAATAATAAGACATAAACTCAAAGAAGGGAAGCCTATAATCGAACTAGGAATATTTCTCATAACAAACTCTGGAAAAGAATTTTCTTATAATAGGCTAAAATCTCTTTTGGATATTGGTTCTACAACAACAGTTTCGGAGTATGTTTCCTATCTAGAAGATAGCTATATACTATTTACTGTTCCTAAATTCGAATTTTCCTATAGAAAACAAATAAAAAATCCAAAAAAAACATATAGTATAGACACAGGGTTCTCAAAAAACATTTCAGCATCAAATGTGGAAGATAAAGGGAGGTTTTTAGAGAATATAGTATACTTACATTTAAGAAGAAAATATAAAGAAATATTTTATTTTAGAGAAAAAAAAGAGTGTGATTTTCTCGTGAAAGAAGGGGGGAAAATAATCATGGCAATTCAAGTCTGTCATGAGCTCACAAGTGAAAATCTAGAAAGAGAAATGAGTGGTTTAAAAGAAGCAATGCATACATGCAAACTCAAAGAGGGATATATAATAACAACAGATGGAAGCGATACCTTTGAAAACATAAAAGTCATTCCAGCATGGAAATGGATGAGCCAGTAAAAAATTAACGAGAAGCATCAGATTGTCTTTCTAACTCTAACTTCTTAGACAATGCAACAGAACCTTGATCCATCATATAGGCTTTAATTATTTCTTCAGCAAGCGCATCCTGAACATGCTTTTTCTTTCCAAAAGAAGCTGCATAGGCACCTTGTACCATCAATCGCAATGCAAAATCAACTCTTCGTTGTGGAGCACACTCAACTGCTTTAGGATATCGAGCTCCCCCATATTCAATGGTAGTAATTTCTTCTCGTGGTGCAGCATTTTCTACAGCCTTCACAAAAATTTCCACAGGATTTTTCTTCGTTTTCTGCTCAATCAAAGTAAATGTTTTTTCAACAATAGCATACGCCGTTGTTCCTTTTCCACCACAATGACCAGAAGTAAGTTTATGCTTTTTCCCTTTATGCCCAGGAATCATAATTTTATTAATCAGCCTTTCCACAATATTATACTTTGTTTTCCAAAACTGTGTACCAACATTTCTTCCACCAGTCTTTGGAATAATAATAGGTTTAAGATTAATGTAATCCTGTAATCCTGGATCAACAACTTTAACAGCTGAAGTATCCCATCGATTAAAAATTTTAATGTCAGTCATCTTCGTCCCTTCTCAATCTTTCCTCTAATAAGTGCATTTAAGGATTGATCATTTACTTTAATAACTTGCCATCGAACACAAGGAATATCTCCCTTTGCCCTACCCATCTTTCCACCAATACATTCAATAATAATCTCATCATGCTCATCAACCATTTTAATTGCATTCATTCCAGGAACAAAGGCAGTTACTTTCTTTCCATTTTTGATCAATTGACATCGAACAGCTTTTCTCATAGCAGAGTTTGGTTGTTTTGCTTCTAATTGGATTTTTTCAAGAACAATAGCTTTGGCTTGTGCACTTCCTTTCAAAGGATCAGATTTAATTTTAAGATTAAAAAGTCTTCTTTTAAAATCCTTATTAAGCAACCGACTTACCTTTCTTCGCTTAAATAACTTAGTACCAGCATTTAATCCATTACTTTTTTTACCCATTGATATATGTAGGAAAATCTAGACTTTTTAAAGGTTTCTGTTCCCATTACACAACTTTTACATCAACCTTAAAATATTTCTCAATAAGACCTTGAATTCGTTTAAAATTTGTCTTTTCTCGTCCAAAAATTTGTCCTTTCTCCTTTGCATCTTTTCCTTTAATAAAAAGAACACCATCTTTAAATTCTGTTTCTGGTCGTAAAGGATAAAGAATATTCAAAGCAAACTTTTCAATATCTTCATGAAACTCAATCACACGAATTCGTTTTTTCATCACAAAACTCAATCGCTTAATTTTCTCACCACCTCTCTCTAAAGCCTTTCGCAGCTCTTTAGGTTGCACTACAAAAACAAGTACTTCACCTTCAAGAAAAAAATCTTTTACTTTTGCACCTGTAGCTTTCTCAAACATATTAATGAGACCTATAGTCTGCATATCATATTGAATCATCTTAGAAAGAAAGAACTGAAATAGAAAACTGTTTTTTACTCAATGCTCCAATTTCTTGGCCTTTGATATCAAGTTCTACTACGTTCAAGGTCCCCAATTTTTTATAATGATGTATTTTATCTCGTACTTGTGCTTTACAATCAACAGCGAGAAAAACTGTTTTTGCTTTCCCAATTTTTATATTGTGCTCTGTTTCATTTAACCCAAAAACACATTTTTCTTCTTTCAATGTTTTCTTCAATAGTTCAACACTCATTTTTTACTCTCCTTTCCACCGAGCTTTGTAATAAGACTTGGAAGTCCTGTTCCTAAAGGAATGGGTTGATTAATCATAACATTCTCTACCACAGAGTTCAACATATCTACTTCACCTATAAGACTTGCATTTATTAAATGTCGTATTGGTGTTTCAAATGAAGCTCGTGCAAGCACAGATTCTTTTTCTTCAGTAATCCCAGATCGAGTAATACCTTTAATTTCACCTTTCGCAGTCATAAGATCAGCAATAAACATAATATGTCGAATATCAATATCAAGACCTTGCTCTCCAATAACTTTAGATGCTTCTGCGATAATCGTTTGCCGTGCAGCTTCAATACCTAAATTCTTTGCAACTTCAAAAATATTATTAGTAATGGTTCTTGTATAATCCACTTCAGCAACTTTAAACAAATCCTTCAGATTTGAGCCTGAAGCAAGAAGCATAATCTCATTATTTTCCATTTTTGGAATCACTTCTTGTATACCATCAATCCCATTCACTTTCACATCTTTAATTCTTTCCTTAAGTGTATACAATGCTGGCAAACCACCTTCTTTACTCTTTGGGGCTGCTGTATATCTCCCATCTTTCTCAGTAATTTCAACAGTTTTTAATCCCTCTTTAATCGTTTTTACAGCTGCTTCTTCATTAATCCCAAGCTCTTTCATACGTTTTTTATTCAAAACATATTCTACATGTAATTTCAAAAGATTAATAGAAACTTCACTAAGGACTTCTTGTACACGAATTTCTTTAATCTGTGCAATAATTTTCTCTAAATATTTATCCTCTTTGTTATAAGGTTTATTCAAATAAATAATCATCAATGGAGTACTAGGCTCTTTTCGAGCATCAAAAATTTCAATCAAACGTGGAAGACCCAACGTAATGTTTACCTCAGCAACTCCAGCAAAGTGGAATGTTCTCAGAGTCATCTGCGTCCCAGGCTCACCAAAAGATTCTGCAGTAACAATTCCTATAGCTTCTCCAGCTTGAATTCGAGCATATTTATATTTCTCTTCAAGTCGTGCAAATACAGTTTCAAGCTGTGCTTTACTCAACTTAACTTCTTTTACTTCTTTCCTAACCTCTTCAATGAGAGGAGCAGGAATTCTTCCTTCGTATTGTTTTGCTAGGTCATCTATCATTTTGTCTTTTTACTCACTTCATCAACTATTTTCTTAACATCAATAGTCCCATTCTCACTTCGTGAAACATCAATATTATCATCACCATATGCAAACTGTACAATAGACTTATTTGCATCTCGAACAGTTCCATCATACTCTACTTTCAGATCCTGTAATGCATTTGCAAGTCTTCTATAGAGATATCCAGACTTAGGTGTTCTCAGGGCAGTATCCATCAGAGAGTCTCGCCCCGTCATTGCGTGAAAGAAAAACTCTATTGGATTAAGTCCATTTTTATAACTATGTCGTACAAATCCTTTTGCTTCAGGACTCTTATCATGTTCTCTGAATAAAGAAAGAGTTCTATTTCTGTATCCTCTCTCTATTCTCTTCCCACGCAAAGCTTGCTGTCCTACAAGAAGACTTGTTTGTGCAAGGTTAAGAATATTTCCTTTTCCTGCACGAGACATAATAATCGCATTATTTGTATCAGAAACAGATTTACCTATCATTTTTCCTACAGTATTACGCGTTTCGTTTAGTTTCTGCATAACCATCAACTCTAAAGTTTCTTCAACAGTCTTTCCAGAGAAATTTTTCAAACGATTATGTTCATATTGATCAATGATATCATTCACTGCAAGGATTGCATCTTGAATAACCCCTTTTGCTTTTTCTCGAATATCTTCAGGGATATCTGCATCAGAAGTAGTAATAGTAAAGCCTCTCTTCTGAAGATATGCAATACCTAACTTAAAGATTTTTCCAAAGATATCAACACACTCTTTTTCAGAATAATTCCTATTAATATCTCGTAAAAGAGTCCCATTATCTTCTCCTATAGTTTTAGGATCAATTTGTCCAGATTTTAGTTGTCCATTTTCTATAGTCACTTTATCATTCACAAAATGGAAATCCTCAGGGAGAACAGCAGAGAATACTTCTTTTCCTTTAACTCTCTTCTTAAATTTATTCAACTTTTTAGAATCTTCCACACCTATAGAAACTAAAAGCTCTATTGCTTCTTCTTTACTCATTTCCATTCTATCATCAGTAAGAAGATAATTTCCAGTAACCGCATCTTCAATACAACCAATAACATTTAATCCATGTTTTGGACTCATGATCTGCGTTTCAACTTCCATCAAAATTTCTGCTTCTGCTCGTGCTTCTTCAGTCTGAGGGATATGTAAGTTCATCTCATCCCCATCAAAGTCTGCGTTATAAGGATTACAAACAGAAGGATTTAATCTAAATGATTTTCCTGGAAGTACTCGAATCTTATGACACATAATAGACATTCTGTGAAGAGAAGGCTGTCTGTTAAAAATAGAAATATCCCCATCAATAAGATGTCTTTCTACAATCTGCCCAGGAACAAGTTCCTGAAGAATAACTTCTTGTGTTTCTGCAGAGATTTTCTTCTTCTTCATCCCATCAAGAACATAATTTGCTCCAGGATATTTCTTAGGCCCATTTTGAATAAAAGTTTTTAACCAATCAATATTCCATTCTGTGACTCGTTCTGGGAGAGTTAACTCCATTGCAATAAGATAAGGAACACCAACTTCATTCAGTTCAATCTTTGGATCCGGTGAAATAACTGTACGTGCAGCATAGTTTACTCTCTTTCCTGCAAGATTATGCCTAAATCGCCCTTCTTTACTCTTAATCCTCTCTGTAATTGTCTTCAAAGGCTGTCCAGATCTATGTCGAGCTGGAGGCACTTGTGCAATATCATTATTAAAGAAGGTAGTAATGTGATACTGAAGGAGATCCCAAAGATCTTCAACAATAATTTCTGGTGCTCCTGCATTAATATTTTCAAACAATCTTTGATTAATTCGAACAATATCACTTAATTTGTGAGTAAGATCATCCTCGGCCCTTTCTCCTGTCTCTAAAGTAATAGATGGCCTCATAGTTACTGGAGGAATAGGAAACACATTCATAATCATCCATTCAGGTCGTGCATATTTTGGATCAACACCAAGAAGCATACAATCCTGATCAGTAATTTTTTCAAATCTTTCTAAGATTTCAATAGGACTAACTCTCTTCGTATCATCCATAAAAGTACTTGGCTTTTCAAATTTTACAGCATTTAATTTTGCTTTACAATGAGGACATTTCTTCCCATTCTTTGCAGCAACACGAACAAGCTTACAGACTTTAGGAATAAGATCTTCTTTACCTATCTCTCTAAACTTGTCAATCTTTGATTGATATTTTTGAATATCTTCATCATCAAGAAGGATTCGACTACAATCTCTACAAGTTGTTTGTAAGAAGACATAAATTGCTTTAATATAACTAATATGTAATGCTGGCCTACCTAATTCAATATACCCAAAATGACCTGGACACTCCTTAAGCTTCCCATTACATGTTCGACAACGTAATCCTGGATCAATAACTCCAAGACGAGTATCCATCAGTCCACCTTCAACAGGGTATCCTTCTTTATCATAAAGCTCAGGAGTAACTATTTTTACATGAGCCATTTTCTTAATTTGCTGTGGGGACAACAAACTAAAACTGATACTGCCGACTTTTTTGAAGACGTTTTCCATTTTTAGTATTTGTTTTTGAGATTAATCTTAGGATAAATAATAAGTGATTTTAACTCATCCAAGAGGAGTTTGAATGCATAACTCATTTCTATAGAGTTTACTTCAGCATTTGCGCCACACTTCGGACAGGAAGCTCTTTTCTTTAACCAATCAAAGATTGCAACCATACCACAACTTTCACAGATATGTAAGATAGTTTTATCAGAGTCAAATCTTTCTTTCAAGAGTAAGGATGCTCCATGAGCAACAAGACAGTCTTTTTCCATCTCTCCTAATCTTAATCCTCCTCCAGCACTTCTTCCTTCAATAGGTTGTCGTGTAAGGAGTTGAATTTTTCCTGAAGCACGTGCATGCATTTTATTTGCAACCATATGCTTCAATTTAAGATAATACATGTTACCAACAAAAATATTTGAAATGAAAACTTCACCAGTGATCCCATTATACATTCGCTCTGTTCCATTTTCTCTAAATCCATATTCAAGAAGTTCTTTTCTCAAATCTTTTTCAGATTCAGCAGAGAATGTTGTTCCATCAATTTGTCTTCCACCTAAAGCTCCCACTTTACCACCAATAACTTCAATCAAGTGAGAGATAGTCATACGTGAAGGAATAGAGTGTGGTGAAAAAATAATATCTGGAACAATTCCTGATACAGTGAAAGGCATATCAGCTTGTGGAACAATTCTTCCAATAACCCCTTTTTGTCCATACCTTGAAGCAAACTTATCTCCAGGCTCTGGTATTCGTAAATCTCTCAATCTAATTTGAATCAATTTATTTCCTTCCTCATTTTCAGTAAGAACAACCATATCAACAATACCATGTTCACCATGCTTTACTGCAATAGAACTTTCTCTTCGAGTATTCGCTGCAATACTAAACTCTTCCATTTCTCCAAGGAACCTTGGTGGAGAAGTTTTTCCAATAAGAACATCATCTTCATGAACTTTCGCTTCAGGATAGATAATACCATCATCTTCAAGGAATCTATAATCTTCTTCAGTCCTATATGCTTTAACTTCTTTATCTGGAACACCTATCTCATCAATAAGCCCACCTTGATAACGAAGTTCATCCGCATTATAAGGCCTAAAATAAAAAGAACGAGCGAGTCCTCTTTGTACAGAACCTTCATTGACAATAAGCGCGTCCTGCATATTGTATCCATCATAACTCAACAAAGCAATAGTAATATTTTGTCCTGAAGGATGTTTGTCATACTTTGAAATATCATGCATAAACGTTTTAACAATTGGTCTTTGGGGATATTGAAGAAGACTAATATCTGTATCCATTCGTAAAAGATAATTACTTGCATACAAACCCAATGCTTGCTTCTGTGTCTTAGATCCTCTATTCAAACGAGAACTCTGTCCAAAATTTGCATAAGGTACAAGAGACGTAATCAGACCCAAGATAGTTACAGCATCAATCTCCATATGTGTATGTTCTTTCGTAAGATCTCTATCAGTCAAAGCAACAAGCGCATTTTCTTCTTCATTTGCATCAAGATATTCAAGAATACCTTGCTCTAAAAGATCATGCCAACGAAGATCATTAGATTCTAATTTTTTTAAATGTTCTTCAGTAAGTAAAGGTTTACCATTTTCAACAACAACAAGGGGTCTTCGTACTCTTCCTGTAGCAGTGTGAATAGAAAGTTCATCAAATTCAGTATCATAGCTAATATTCAAACTACTATGTAGCTTTTGTTTTCTTCTTTCTTCAACAAAAGATTTCATAAAATCCCGAGCATGCTCTACTGTCCCAAGATACTTCTCATCTAAATATACATCTGTCATTTGACCAACCTCACACCTAAACTTTCTAAACTTCTCTTT
This sequence comes from Candidatus Woesearchaeota archaeon, assembly GCA_964372745.1. Classification (GTDB taxonomy): domain Archaea; phylum Nanobdellota; class Nanobdellia; order SCGC-AAA011-G17; family GW2011-AR17; genus JAGVZZ01. The sequence continues at coordinate 3,136 of CAYJSK010000009.1, read as the reverse complement.
AATTTTTCTTCAGAAATTTCTTCTTGTGTTACTTGACAGAGCATTGCTTGATTTTTCCTTAATCCAATAGGAGTTCCTTCTGGAGTTTCAATAGGGCAGAGTCTTCCCCAATGTGTCGAATGTATTTCTCTCGCTTCAAAATTTTCTTGTGTAGCGGAAAGCAAAGAAACTACTCTTCCCAAATGAGACATCGTATCAAGATAATTTACTCGTGCAATATTCTGGCTAATTCCTCGTCTTCCACCGACCCAAGCTCCAGTAGCAATAGCACTTTTTAATCGAGAAGTAAGAAGTTTGTCTCGAATAATGATTTTTACAGATTGGAATTTTCCTCTCTTGACAAGTCTCTGGAAATTATACAAGATATCATTTACGAGAACTCTCATATTCACTCGGAAAAGATCAGCAAGAAGATCTCCTGGTAATTTGAGCTTTTTATTTTTATAATGATCTTTGTCAGTATTCGCTTTTTTATCAATAGAGACCTGTAAAAATTTCTTAGTAAGTTTACAAAGATGATATGCTTTGTTAATTCTCTCTTTTGAAGTAATTCCAATATGAGGAAGCAAATAATGATCTAATTGTTCAGTTGTTTTTTCAATCTTAATTTCCCTAGGCTGGGTCAACCCTATTTTCTTTGCAATAAACTCTATTGCATCATCACTAGTCTTTGTTTCAGCAGAGTTATAGAGATTAATATATACATCATCATATTCTTTTTCATCACAAATAGCATCCATAATCTCTTTGTCTTTAAGAAGACCTAAAGATTTGATGACAGTAACAAGAGGGATTCTCTTAAACTTTGTAAAGGAAAGATAGAAAATACCATCCTTCATTTGTTCAATAACATGAGGAATACTATATGGCCCTCTCTGTGAGAAGATCTTTGCAGTATATTTACTTGGACCCACTTTACTATATTGAAAGAAAACTTTATTTGGGAGAAGATCTTCTACAGTAATAATAACTCTTTCATTTCCATTGATAATAAAATATCCTCCTGGATCAGTAGGATCTTCACCATGCTCAACCAGTTCATCTTCTGAAAGTTTATACAAGTGACAATTCTTTGAACGTAACATAATAGGGATCTTTCCAATTTGTGAAACAAAAGATTCTCTTTGAATCCCATCAATGAAAGCAGAAACTTCTAAATAGATTGGTGCAGCATACGTTAATTTTCTAATGCGCGCTTCAATAGGATAAATATTCCTCTTAGACCCATCAGCCTCAGTAATTTGAGGTTTTTCAATCCAAATTTTATTAAATTTTATAGTGAATTCCTGCACATCAGGAGGAAGAATAGTAGGAACAATATCTCCAACTTCATCAATAGTCTTTTGGAGCTCTAGATCAATAAATTTATTAAAAGAAGCAATACTAGACTCAATAAATTAGTGTTCTTCAAAATATTTTTTAATGAGTAACTGGTTTGTACTAGCCATTGATAACCACCCTATAATAATTTGCTTTACCAGTTGTAGGACTGGGTCTTTCTATTAAAATAACATCACCAACTTCAACAGGAATATGACGAATTGCAGGATCAGATTTGAGAATTTTCGGAAGCTGATGTACTGTAATGTTTAACCTATCCAATACTCCATTCATCTCTTCCACAGTAAGTTTACTGTGTTTTGGCACAAGGATGTGGGCTGTTATATCGACACTTGAATCCATTTTATTTTTGCAAGCACTCCTTCATACATCCCTCTTTTTTTGATGAGCCGGACGGGATTTGAACCCGCGACCACCTGATTTCTTCACTTGATAAAAGTTTCACCACAGTCAAATCCCTTTGAACATGATCTTTCTGTCAGATGCTCTACCAAGCTGAGCTACCGGCCCCTGAACGCCCTGACCGGGATTCGAACCCGGGTCGTGACCGTGACAGGGTCACATGATGGGCCAGCTACACTATCAGGGCATATACCCTTCTTTCCTCGACGATAGTGTTCACTAATGCCTCAGTTAATTGGAATAATGAACTCTTTTTTGGGTGGATGGAAAAGAAGGACCTGTTCATAGAACTAGCTGAAAAATCCAGAGTTTATAAAGTTTTTGCTTATTCATCTATAAGAACGAAATCTTTCACTTCTTTCTTAATATCCTATAATAGGTCTTTTTGCCTTATAAATATTTCTCTTGTACAGTATAAGCTAGTCTATAAGAATACTATCCCCATTTTTGAGGACATGCACATCTTTACCCCGAACATATCCCATCTCTTCAGCAAGATCTGCGAGAGGGTTGAGAATAGTTATATCTCCTTGCGCAGGAATAATATGTTTAGGCTTCAATAAATCAATAAGATCATGATGGTCTTCTCGTGCTAAGTGGCCAGAAGTATGAATATCTTTAAACAAGCGTACACCTTTTTGCTTTAATTTTGCTTCCATAGCTGCTCTATTTGCAATATTAATGGGAGCAGGAATAACTTTACACGCAAAAATAACTTGATCTCCATGTTGAAACTCATAAGGCAACTCTTTTGTTGCAATACGCATAAGAATGGACCGAGGTTCACCTTGGTGCCCAGTACAAATAACCAAATACTTCCCAGGATTTTTTTGCACCTCTCGCAATTTCTTTTTCACCTGATCCCCATATTTTGCAATATCTGCTTCTTTAGAAAAATGAACTAACTGGATATTTTCTGCAGCACTTATATATTTATTCATAGATCTTCCAAGAATAAGGACTTTTCTTCCCATTTTATTTCCAAATTCTATGATTGATTTGAGACGTGCAATGTGTGAGGCAAATGTTGTTACAATGATGAGGTTTTGTGTATTTTCAATCCCTAGAAGAACATCTTTTAACATTTCTTTTGCAACTAATTCTGAAGGAGTTTTCATTTCTTCATGCGCATAGAGTGCATCTACAACAAGAAGTTTTACCCCTTGTTCTCCGAGTTCTTTCATTCTGGGGTAATTTGGTTTTGGCCCTAGAGTAGGATTGTTATCAAGCTTGAAATCATTTCCATAAAGAATAATCCCATCAGGAGTATGAAACACAGCAAGCATAGTTTGTGGTGTGGAATGATGAATGGGAAGGAACTCTAAAGTTATTGTTTCAGAGAGTTTTATAGAATCATTTGCATTTAGGATTTTGAGTTTGATAACAATCCTAC
>CAYJSK010000008.1:4281-16922 GCA_964372745.1 Candidatus Woesearchaeota archaeon | reverse complement strand
TTCCGATCTAAAGTTTCATGAGGAAGGCACATTCCACGACAATGCCTCCTAGACTTTCTATGAGCTGTGTTGCAGCTTTTGCTGTGCCTCCTGTAGCCAATAAGTCATCTACGAGCAGAACTCTTTCCCCAGGAATAATTGCATCACTATGAATTTCCAGAGTATCTGTTCCATATTCTAAAGCATAATCTATCCTTCGTGTATGTGCAGGAAGTTTGTTTGCTTTTCGTACCGGGACAAAACCAATGCCGAGCATATAGGCTAAGGTTGCTCCTAAAATAAAGCCCCGACTTTCAATGCCCACAATTTTGTCAATTTTTCTTCCTTTATAGCGAATACTGAAATATTTCATCACATCTTTGAGACCAGAGGGATCCTTTAAGAGTGTTGTAATATCTCTAAAAAGAATTCCAGGTTTGGGAAAATCAGGAACCGCACGAATTTTGGATTTAATTTCTTCCATAAGAGGAATAAAAGAGAAAAAGGGCTTATAAATATTCTTATCTTTGTTCGTAGACGATAGGATCTAGTTCTTTTAATTGCTTCTTTACAGTATCTAGGTTTTGCTTTGTGTTTGCATAGATGGTGAAAAGTGTTTCTCCTTTCTTTACCCAACGTTTTGTACGCACACGTAAGTATACACCTGCAGCTTTCTCTTCAGGTGCACCAGCAAGTGTTGCAATCACAGCTATTTTTTTATTGTTAATTTCTGTAATCCTTCCCTCTTGTTTTGCTTCAACATTGTGAAAAAAATTGGCTTTGGGAAGTGTGGGATGTTTGAGACCTCCTTGTGCATGGATAATATCTTTAAATTTTCTATATGCTTTTCCTGATTCTAAAGCTTGCAGTACTTTTTCTTCTGGATTCTTTTCTCCAATAAGTTTGAGTGCTTCTATGGACATATATATTGCTTTTTCTCTCAAGTCATTTGGGCCATCTCCCTTTAGGACTGAAATAACATCTGCTGCTTCCAATGCTGGGCCAATGCCATTGCCAATAGGTTGCGAGCCATCTGTAAGGATGACTTTTATCTTGAGTCCGAGAAGTTTTCCTACTTTGAGAAATCCTTTTTGAAGTCTCTTTGCTTCTTTTTTACTTTCTAGTTTTGCGTTTTTTCCCCAAGGAATATCAATAAGAACATGGGTTGCCCCAGCTGCTTTCTTTTTTGCCATGATGCTTGCGAGAAGCATTCCTGTGGGGTCTATTTTCAGAGGATGCCTAATTTTAATCATTTTGTCATCTGCTGAAGCAAGATCCACGCCTCCACCCCAGACGATGCAAGCGTTTGTTTTTCTTATCACTGCTTCTATTTTTTTCTTATTGAGTGTTACTGGTGCGAGTACTTCAAAAGTATCTGCAGTTCCCGCAGGTGAACTTATAGCACGAGAAGAAGTCTTTGGTATTTTATACCCTAGAGAAGCAATGATAGGAATGACAATCATCGTTGTTCTGTTTCCACAAACTCCTCCAATGCTATGTTTATCAAGTACAATTTCTCCTTTTTTGAAATGTAATTGCTCTCCATTATTCACAATTGCATTCGTTAAAGAAACTGTTTCTTTGATGGAAAGCCCATGACTGTAACAGCCAGAGACAAAGTAGGTGAGTTCTGTTTCTGAGAGTTCGTTTGCAACAATGTCTTTGACAATCATATTGATTTCTGTTTCTGTGAGTTCTTTTCCTTCGAGCTTTTTTTTGATAAATTGAATAGATATAGGGTGCTCTGCTTGTTCTACTTCTACATGTGTACCATGAGTGACTTTGAGTTTCTTGATGACTTCTTCAAACAAACCAATCTCATCCTCTTTCACACCTTTTTTTGTGATGTTGATGACACAGTTGGCTCCTTCTTTCTTTTGCATTCTCCGAATATGTAATCTGTCTGTAGGGGAGATACCTAAAGCTTTTGCAGTTTTTTCATGGAGTACAGCAACAAGAGGGCCACCAGTGGTGAGTTGTACATCACGTACTTTAAGCTTCATCTTTTTTCTCCGTGTAAATTTCTAGGACTAATTCAGACAGACATAAAATAAGTGGACCAATGAATATTCCTACAAAACCAAATGCTGAGATCCCACCTAAGACTCCAATGATGATAATCAAAGGGTGGATTTCTGCGCGCATGCCCATGATTTTTGCTCTGAGTACAGTATCAATGAGTGTGGAAAGCATTATTCCTCCAAAGATCGCAATAAGAATTGCATTGAGTTCATTTCCTTGTACATAGGAAATAATAGACATGGGAACCCAGATCAGTGTTGCGCCAATTCCAGGGATAATTGCTGTGAGGCCAATCATGAAACCCCAAAGAATAGGAGCTTCAATGCCTAGGAAATAAAAACCAATGATGGCAATGGCTGTTTCTATTGCTGCAAGTGCCATGGTTCCATAAAAAAGTGACTCGATGCTTGAGCTGAGTTTCTTTTGAAATCGTTTTTTGTGGTTTTCATCTAGTGGAAGTAAGATATTTGCTCTGTCTACAACTTTTTCTCCGTCACGTAAGGCAAAGAAGATTATGAAGAGCATAATGAAGAAACTAATGATGAGGTTTGGTATGGACAAAATGAATGAGGAGACTTTTGTGAGAAGAAAACTGACTGCAGTCTTGGTGATGCTGTTGATGTAGACTTGTGTTTTTTCGCTGATTTCTATGTTTAGTTGGTTGCTAAAGAGATTTTTTATGTCTTCAAGGTTTGTTGTGGTGTAGACATGAGCCGCCTCTTGAAGCAGAGCGTTTGCCATGATGAGAAGGGGAATGACGATGATGAGAAAAATCGTTACAGTAAGTATTGCAGCTGCAAAACCTTCTTTCATTTTTGTACGAAGTTTTCTTTGTAGTGGAAAAGCCATGTAGGCCAAAATGAGACTGAGGAGAATTATTGTGATATAGGGTTTAACTACGAGGAAGGAAAGAAAAAGAATAAGGATGACTAAGCCATATTTAATATATTGATTGACCTCTTTCATCTTCTTTACGGGGCTTTGTTTGTTTATTAAGGTTTTGGGAATATTTATTAAGTATCGTTTTTTTGAAAAATTTATGATTACAAGATTTTCATGGGATGATCTTCCTCAGGAGAGAATGATTGGATATGGTGCTGAAGCTCTCGTTTTTCAACTTTCTCCTATGTTTTGTATGAAAGTGTATGCTCCTGAGAAAAAGAGTCATGCTGTTCAGGAATTTAGAAATATTAAAGCAATGGCTGCTGTAGGGTTGCAGGTTCCACTGGTAGAAGAAATTGTGTTGATTACTGTGCCTAAAGGAAGGACGGTCCAACTTCCTCGAAAAGATGCACTTACTGGAATAGGTTTGTATCCTTGTCAAGGACCTTTGGAACTTTTTGCTCTTACAAAAGAATTTATTCCTGGAAGGGTGTATGGGCGTTTTTTTCCTACAGTTGGAGAGATTTGTTCTTTTCTTCGTTATCTTGATGCTTGTTCTGAAAAAGGCTTTGATTTTCGTCATGATCCAAATCCAGAGAATTTTGTTCTTTCTGCTCGTGGAGTGTATGCTGTTGATCTTGCCCATGTGTCTCCTCTTGAGAAAAATGTATCGTTCCATATCAAAGCTGCGTTTAGAGAGGAGATGCTTTCTTTGAGAAATGTTTTTATTCGGCCTCTTTTAAACCTTGAATGGGATATTGCTGAGTATTTGTTGAGAAGGTAAATGTTTAGGGAGAAGTGTTTTTTCTTGTTTACTGTTTAATAATATAGATTATAAGAAAGATTAGAGCAAACATTATAATCATGGCTATAAAAAAAATTTTTGGGGATCTCTTTTGTTGAGCTAAACCTACACTGTTCTTTGCAAGGTATGATTTTACTTTCCCTCTTGTATTTACTATGAAGAGTATTATTGCCATAAGGAGGATACTTGCTGCAGAAAGGGTTTGTATAATTAAAACCCCTGAAATTTTATCAATGAGTGTTTGCTTGGCATTGTTTGTTACAATAAAAATGTCTTTATTATGCTCTGTATCTTTATAGTTCTTTATTTCATTGTTTTCTAAGTAGCCCCAAATATATATAGGTTCATATTTTGTAATAACTGATTCGGTCATTCTATGCTGGCTTGTTTGATTAAATATGACTGCATCTTCTGGGTGAAATTCAACATCTGAAATTTGTGTTATACTCACTTCTCTATCATTGACTTTTACTGTAAAAGGTGTTGAGGCTTGTTCTGTTCTATATGTATGCCAACTACAGCTTCTATCCTCCCCAGATTCATCACACACATAATTCTGAAATTCTAAGTGAGAAAAGATTACAGGATAGTTTCCAAATGTGCTTGTAATCTCTTTTTCAGAAGAAACAAAAGTGCTTTTAAATCCTACCAATCCATTATTTATCTCAGAAATATCTCCTTTGAAACTGTCTTTAAGGAGGTGTATATAGCTGTCATTATTTAATGAGATTGAAAAAGCAAGATACGAAAGGGAGAGAAAGAAGAGAATAATAGGTATAGAGATTATTATCCTTAGAATTTGTCCCATTTTTAAAAATCACCCATAAAGTTTATCCAATCAATAATATTAAATATCTGTATCAATCCAAAGAAGACTAAAAATAATCCTATTGTAAGGAAAACTAAGCCATTTATGAGATATGATTTTTTGAGCTCATCTTCTTTTTCATCTGTAATAATAAAGTCTTTTTTTTCTGTTTTTGCAATCATGAGTCCTTGAATGTTTTTATTATCTGTTTTATTTTTGTTTTGAACTGTGTATCCTAGAACATAAATATTTTCCCCCTCGGGTATATAAATCTCTTCAAATAGATATTTTCCTGGCCTGGTACTTGGAGAAATTTTCAGCTCTTTTGTTATTTCTGAGAGTAATTGGTTACTCTCTTTTGATGAAAAAGTATCATTCTTAATTATTGCTCCTTCTGGGTTGACTAAAATATACCCCGTATTATCAGAAAGATAGAATGGCTTTGCAATTGTTTTTTCATGTATTAAACTCCAATTTGATCCGTTCTTATGTTTTGTAACCCATTGATAGACTTTGAGATTATAGGAGACACATTTCTCTCCTTTTAATGGGGATAGCAAGGGATTTTTTGGGTTTGGAAGTATCACTCCTTTTATTTCTACTTCTCCTGCTGCAAGAGATTTTATTTTTGAGGTTGCAAGATTTTGGATTTTATAATACATCTGTATGTGTTTTAGTCCAAATCTGATTATCCCTCCTCCTGCTCCTATAAATCCAATATTCGTGATGAGAGCAATGGTAAACATTATAGCCTTACCTCAACATTTCTCTTTTCTTTTGTTTCAAAGAGTTCTCTTTTTTTTGCTTTTAGTATACTGGCTATTATGCTGTTTGGAAATGATTCTATCCAAACATTAAAATTATTCACCGTTTCGTTATAGAACTCTCTTCTTTCCGAGATCTCGGATTCAATAGAACTGATTCTTTCTTGAAGGTGCTTAAAATTTTTGTTTGCTTTTAATTGAGGGTAGTTTTCAGCGACTGCAAAAAGACTTTTAAGTGCATTTGTAATCTGGTTGTCTGCTTCTGCTTTTCTATTCATGTCTGCGTTCATTATTCTTGTTCTTTGTTTTGTTATTTGAGATAATACTTGAGATTCATATTTTGTATATCCCTTAATGGTGTCTATAAGTTTAGGGAGTTCATCAAACCTTTGTTTTAATAGGACATCAATATTTGCTTGAGATTTATTGATTATATTTTTTAAGGTAATATAGTTATTAAATAAAATCACGATGTACATCATTAATGATGCCCCTGCAATAATCCCTATTACTGATACTACTGCCATTATGTTGAAGCTCATCTTTTTTATTTAAGCTCCTATTGATTTATTAATGTTTTTGTCCATTTTAGTTTTACTTTACTTGATACATACCTTAAAAATTCTTTGACTCGCCCCCTTTTAAACCTTGAATGGGATATTGCTGAGTATTTGTTGATAAGGTAAATGTTTAAGAAGATACACTTTCTTTCATTTTGTATGGAAGAACAGGATATTTATCAAATTTTAGATATTATTCTTCAAGAATTAGAAGGTCATTCTTTGATGTGGAGATTAGATGGAAGTGCAAATTTGCGTGTGCAAGGTGTGGATGTTCGTGTGAATGATTTGGATGTAAAAACGAATACAGAAGGATTGCGTGTGTTTAAAGCATGTTTGAAAGAGTATTTTGTGAAAGAATTTTATAAAGAGGAGATTGAAGGTGATGTTGTAGAGTTTGTGATCCATGGTTTTCCTATTGAAGTGATTAATAATAAATACAATATGTTGCATAGGATTAAGAAAATTAGTGTGAGGGGTCTTTCTTTGCCTATTTTACCCTTGCGAGAAGCTCGAGAATTTTACAAGGCTATTGGAAGGAAAGAGAAAGTTGCTTTACTCGATACATACCTTTATTAAGAGTTTAAAAATTCTTTTTTTATGGTTTTCCATCTCTATTATATCCGTCATGGGCAAGCTGCTTCTAATCTTGAGAATTCTGAACGTATAGGAGGGAGAACGAATGATAGCCCTCTCACTTTTTTAGGTGAAGAACAAGCTGAATTTTTAGGACAGAGATTGTTTTGGGAGAAGATTCATTTTGATGAAGTGTATAGTTCTCCTGCTGTGCGTGCTTATGAGACTGCGAAGAAAAGTTGTTCTGTTATAGGTTTTCCTTTAGAAAGAATTGTGCGTGTTGATGCTTTGCAAGAATTGGATCAAGGAGAGTGGGAAGGAAGGTCACGTCAAGAATTGTACACCTCAGAAATGCTTGCACAGATTAATTCTGATAATTGGAATTTTTGCCCACCTGGTGGAGAGTCACAAAGGCAAGTAGAAGGGAGACAAATTGATTGGGTGAAGGAACATTTGCTTCCTCGTGCTCAAAAAGAATTCACTGTTGCTTTGTATGGACATGGTGTTGCAATGGCTTGTTTTCTTCGAGGCGTTCTTGGTTCTTATCCTTCTTTGACGTATAAAATCCGACACTGGAATACGGGTGTAACACGTTTGGATTATTCTCCTGCAGGTTGGCATTTGCTTTGTGTGAATGATTCTGCTCATTTGCCTTTAGCGAAGAGAAGTTGAGTAGGATTTTGGCATTCTTTTCAGTTGATGATTGCTACTGTTTTTTGAAATTCTAAATAGTCATAAAATTTTAGCGCAAATTTTCCTATTGCTCGCACATCTTCTGTAATCTCTTCTTTTATAAGATCCTCTAAATAAAACCATTTGTATTCTCTTAGCTCTTTTGGATTTCCTTTCAATGTAGTTATGTCTTTTGGTTCACATAGGTAAAATAACCCATAATGATCATGATCACCAACATTGTGTATATTTGTGTAAAAGGGAAGAGCACATTCTTCTCTCACGTTTCTTCCTGTAAAAAGTGGGTTGTATTGGAGAAGTTTTATTTCTAGATTTACTTCTTCTTTGACTTCTCTTTTCACCGCATCATCAGGAGTTTCATTTTGTTCTATGTGCCCACCTGGTGGAAGCCATATTTTTAGTTTGTTATGGAAAATAAGAAGTAGTTTTCCTTCGTGAATGATGTATGCTCCAACTGTGAGGTCTCTTTTCATGTATAAGAGAAATTTGTTACTATTTATACGTTTTACTTTACGATGAGAAGTAATGCAACCACAAGAATGGTGACTTGTCCAATGGTTCCTAGACCCCAGAAATTCAGATAGAGGAGAAGCAAGGCAAGTAATAGAATTACTCCTAAAGTTTTTTGTTGAATTGCAATAGATTTCCCCATTTTCACTTCTACAAAGTCTTTTCTCTTTTTAAATTTAGCTTTGCATGTTCTCCATTAAAACGTGACATTTATATATATGAATATTCATATGAATAGTATGGCAAAAACAATTATGGTATCTAATGAAGTTTATGAACAACTGAAATCTAGAAAAGAAGACCGCAGTTTTAGTGAGCTTATTATTGATTTGCTCAATACAAAGAAAAATAAGACTGGTTTTGGATTGACGTCTTGTTTAGGCTTGCTTAAAAAAGATAAAGAAACTGTAACAATAGAAAAATCACTAGAAAAAGGGTGGAAGAAATGGAACAAAAAGTATGTTTAGATACAGATGTAGTTATTGCTCTTCTTAATAATGAAGAACGAGCTGTTCGTCTTTTGCCTGCAATTTCAGAGAATGTTGTGCATATAACTACTGTTACTCTTTTTGAGCTTCTTTTACGAAAAACAAATTTAGAAGCTATAGAAATCTTTCGTGATAAAGTGTATGTGCTTGATTTTGATGAAGATTCTGCAAGAAAAGCAAGTTTCCTTTTTAAAGAATTACAAAGTAAAGGTAGAACAAATGATATTCGAGATGTATTTATTGCTGCAACATCCATAATTAATATGTGTCATCTTGTTACTTTTAATACAAAACATTTTGAGCATATACATGAACTTGTATTGTTTGAAATCTAAAAATTTGTATTTTTTTCACATTCGTTTTTCTTTAGTATACAATCCTTGGTCCATAGCCCCAGAGTTTGACTGCAGCAGCTAATTCTGATTTTGGATGTTTTTTTACCCAGGATTTCAGAGGAATTTTTTTCATTGCAAGTTCACGCGCTTGTTCAATTGCAATGACTCCTGCTTCCACACCATCAGGATGACCTAATAAACCACCGCCACATTGAATAATGAGATCTTCTCCTAGTATTTTCATGACCATTTCAAAGTCTCCAGGGTGAAGACCACCTGAAGCAGTCATCCATATTGGTTTTATATGATGCCATTCTTGGCCGAGAGAAGGAATTTTTGTATCGGGTTTGAGATGTTGTTCTTGTAATACTTGTTGGATGTATTTTGCTTCTCCATAGTCTTCCATTTTTGCAAGAGGCGAACCTCCATGGAGAGTGTCTACACCTAAAAGTCGAAATGTTTTTGCAAGGAAGATCATGGATACAGAAAAGCCATAGAGTTTTCCTTTCCCATGAATACCAGGAGAGTTGTCACGAGTAATAAACCCATGCATAGCACGATGTGCATGTATCGCTAAACCTGGATTATATCTTCGCATGGTATCAACAGCTGCGAAACCTGTGCAAATGACATCAAGCATCATGAAAATGCCTCCATTGTCTTTAATGAGTTTGGCATGTTTTCGCATGGTTTCTATATTTGAATGTGAAATGTTACAAAGGTAAAATTTCTTTTTTCCTGTTTGTTTCTCTGCTGCTTTGAGTTCTTTTAAGACACTTTTGGTACGTTCTTCAAATGTATTGAAGGATAAACTCGTTAAGTTTTCATCATCTTTAATTCCATCGTATGTCCCTAAGCCAGAAGTGAAAAGTATTTTTGCTAAGTCTGCTTGTTCTTGTGCTGTTCGCCCTATTTTCGGTTTGGGAACTGTTGCAACTAAAGGCCCTTTAGGTTTGTTGAGAAGTTTTCTCACACCTGCTATTCCAAATTGTGGGCCAGGAAATGCTTGGATCATTTTTTTAGGAAATTTTACATCGTAGACGCGCATGGCAGAAACCATTTTCATGCCTGCAATGTTTCCAATGATGCCTGCGAATAATCCTGAGATATTATCTAATTCAAAAAGAGAAAGGGGATAGGCAACTTTGAACATATGATTTTTGTAGTCTAGATCAAATGCGAATGCACGTTCTTTGGCTGCACGAGGAATGCCAGAGCCAGGTCCATCATAGACTTTTGTCCAGGTTCCTGTGGAAGATTCTGCTGCAACTGAAGCGGCTGCATCTTCGAATATTTTTTTAATGGATTTTCCTTTTACTTCTTTGATTGCTGTAGGAGAAAGTTCAACTTTTATTAAAGTAATTAAATGATCTTCAGAAGGTTTCCAGCCTTTTGCTGCTAAATAATTTAGTTGTACTGCCATCTCTTTTGAAAGATATGTATTGAAGAAGTTTAAATACCTTTTGCCTCTCTTCATTCAAAATAGACTTCTTCTTCTTTGAGGTCGTATCTTCCTGTGAAGAGGTCGTAATATTTTCTAAATATTTTTCCTAATCCCCCTGCAAATGGAGAAGGAGCTCGACTCAGGTTGTAGCTTTGTGTGATAAGCTCAAGCATAGGTGTTGCTATTTTCTCCTCTGTTGGTTGGATAATTTTTGTAGAAAGAAAATCCCCGCTTGTTGCTGTTTTCCAGCCAAGTATCATTGCCACATGTGGATATCTTGTTCCGAGCATGTCCAGGGCTAGAAAGTCTTGTGTTTGTGGCACTCTTCTGAGTTCTGCCCATTGTATTGCTAGTTCTCCTTTATTTTTTTCGATTAAAAATTTTTTTATGAGATTTCTTGCTTCTTCATTGTAGCCAGGGATCCAGATATTGAGAAGGAGGAGTTCATTTTGCTTTGGTTGTTCTCCATATGTTTCTTCGAAAGCTCGTATCCCTTTGAAAAGTGCAAGGCTTACTGGGGCTGCATACGCTTCAACTTTTGCTCTTCCTTCTGTGTCTATGTTTCTAAAATCAAAGGGGAGATTTGGGCTGTAGCGAATGGTTTCTCCAATGCTTGTTAGATGAAAGGTTCTTGTTTCTTCTCTCATAGCTTGTTTTGCAAGAGCTATTCCTTCTGCTTCTAAAAGAGACCTTTTCACTGCAGCTTGTAAATCTTTTCTGAGGACCATACTTTTTTGTTTCTATGAGACTTTATAAATTTTTGTTTTGTTGTCTCTTTAGAGTAGGTTATTTTAGCAAAGTATATAAAGCCTTATCCTTGGAATCATGGTATGAATAAAGGTCAATGTTTTGCTGGGGGTGTACTTTTTGGGGTTTTAGTAAAGACTGGTTTAGATTATACTTTATTTCCTCCTTCTCTTGTTGAAAAGAAGATCTCTGTTGAAATAGAAAAAGATGTTTCTTTAAAAGGTGATCCAAGGGAAAGGTTTCTCAGTCAAGAACAAGCAGAGCTCGTATATCCTTCTTTACGCTTACATAGAGATGCTTTTACACAAGAAGATATTGCTGCATTGAACTCTACCTTTATTGTGTCTGAGGGAAAGTCTCTTCCAGAAAGAAATCTTTGTCATTATGAGACATTTTCAGGAAAAGAGCTTCTTACAGATGGAACGTGTTTTTTTCTAAGTCCCCAACTTGTGCTTACGAATTATCATGTAGCAAGCATAAAAGATCCTGAATCTTTTAGTGAGTTTTATAAACTAAAGAGTCTTGTTCGTAGTTCTGATGGCCAGAAGTTTTCTGTTGAAACTCTTGCTATTTCCCCTCTTTATGATCTTGCACTGGTGAAGACAGAAAAAGCATTTGCTGTAGATACAGTGCCCATTGGGTTTTATCAAGATGGACTTTCTTCTCTGCTTCTTTCTTTTTCTGAAGATGGGGAGGATGTAGAAAGGTATTTGCCTTCTGTTGATAGTATTCTGGAAGAAAAACGTTTTCTTCTTTTAGAGAATGGGGCTTTAGGATCAAGTGCAGTTGTGCTTCCTCGTCTTTATTCCGCTGGAGATAGTGGAAGTCCTGTTTTTCAAGAAGGAAGGCTTGTTGGTTTGGTTAGTTATGTTGATATTAAGGATATGAAGACTTTTGTTGTGCCGAAAGTGAGAGAGTTTGTTTCTGATATTTTGAGAGAGGTGGTAGAATGACAGTTAGAGATACTGGAAAGAAACTCTTTCCCTATTCTGTTGGATTTAATGTGGCGATGCTTGTTTTGACTTATTTTTACTCCTCTGAAGCAAGGCTTTCGGAGATTCGTCAAAGAAATCTTGAAGCTGCGTATCCTCTTTTTCTTTCTTCTGGAAAGGCTTTGTCTTTGGAACAGAAAAAAGAACTAGGGGGTACTTTTGATACTGCTCCTGCAGATGATCTTCATTCTCTTATAGAAAAAAATACTTGTCTTTTAAGAACAACTTCTTTTCTTGATGATGATTCTCTTCATTATTCTGTAGGTAGTTGTATTTTTGTGAGCCCTCGTCTTGTTCTTACAAATATGCATGTTGCTGGCTTTCAAATGGAAGAACATATGGGAAATTTCTCTTATTTTTCTTCTAGACAAGTATATACTCTTTCAGGATTTGAGAGTAAAGTTTTACGGCGTGTTGCAGTTTCTCCAAGATATGATTTAGCTTTGGTTGAATTAGAAGAAGCACATCCAGATTTTCAAACAATGTCTATATCTTCTGTTGATTTTGAGCAAGGAGATTATAGCTGGGCAACACGTTATTCTGAAACTCTTGAACCTGTTTTTCATACGGGTATATTTTCCCATCCTATAGTCTGGGAAGAAGGTTTCATCTCTGCTTTAGGAAATTATGTCCCTCCATGTTTAGATGCTAATTTTGTTTCTCAGCATGGGATGAGTGGAAGTCCTGTTTTTCAAGAAGGAAGGCTTGTTGGTTTGATGGCTACTGGTTATGGGGCTGGTACTTCTGTTAGTCATCATGTCAAAGAATTTCTTGAAGATGTTTTGAAAGATGATGGAAACGTAAAATGAAATTGGAAGAGAGATTCATCTTGTTGTAAGAGGAGCATTTTTGAATATTTTTAAAGGTGCAGGTAGCGACCAAAAGCTTTAAATAGTTGTTTTGTCCCTTAAAAGTAGTCTCAGAGGTGATAGGACATGAGATGCGAAGAAACCCCTTAATTTTCAAACAAGAAGAATATGAATTTCTTCATAGAGTGTATCTCTTTAGTCCTAGTAAAGCAAAAGAATATCAATCT
>CAYJSK010000008.1:0-4271 GCA_964372745.1 Candidatus Woesearchaeota archaeon | reverse complement strand
ATTTTTTGAGAGTATTGATCGTAAGAAAGGTGTAGGCTTGAATAAAGATCAAATACTTTATATTAAGAAAAGATTTGTTGAGTGGAAAGAGAAAAATCCTAATGAATTACTTTGGATGGGGACTGAGGCGGAGTAGAACAAAGTCTTAAAAGGTTTCTATGTCTTTTTTATTTTTTTGAGAAAGGAAGGAAGGTCTCTTACACTTTGGAGTATTGCATAAGGTTTTTCTTTTTGTAGTTGAGCTTTACTATGGTCTCCAGTGAGTACTGCAATGGTTTTTAACCCTGCTTTTTTTCCTGCGCGTATGTCATAGGTAGAGTCTCCAATCATATATCCTTTTTTTAGTTTTAGAAGTTGCTTTACTTTTGCGATTTCATCAGGAGCAGGTTTTGGATGTTTCACTTGATCATTGCCAATACATGCTGTAAAATATTGTGTGGGTATTTTTGTTGTTTTGAGAAGAGCATAAATTTCTTTCTGTTTACAATTTGATACGAGTGCAAGTTCATAGTTCTTTTTGAGTTTTTTGAGAATATTTTTCGCACCTGGAATTGCTTTTGCATATTTTTTGGTTTCTTTTATCAGAAAGGTGTCATGATCTTTTACTACTTTTTGGATTTCTTTTTCTTTTAGTGAAGGGTAGAGTTTTCTTACAAGTTGTGAGCTTTCTTGACTAAAGTACCTAAGAATCTCTTTGTTTGTCTTTGATTTTAATTTATTCTTTGTAAAGGCTTTTTTGAATGCTTCAATATGTGCTTTTGTAGAGCGTACTAAAGTGTTATCCAAATCAAAACAGAGGAGTTGCATTTCTGTGTAGTAGTTGCGTAAAGTATTAAAAGCTTGTGTTCTTTTTCTTTTATTTGGAGGGATTTTTATGAAAAGAAAAATATGTTTGGTATTGAGTTTGTTATTAGCAATGGTTTTTGTTTCTGCAAGCAGTTGGTCTGCAGATTCTCAAGGAACAGAGCTTGTTTCTGGGTTACCTAGTGTCTATGAACCAAGTGGTGTTGCATGGGATGCACAAGCAGAAAAGTTGTATACGGTGAGTGATGAAGGTATTCTGAGTCGTATGAATCTTGATAAAAGTTCTGTTGAGAATTGGTATCTTTCAGGTGATTATGAAGGAGTTGCAGTTATTTCTGGGAAAGTCTATATTGGGATAGAAAATCCTGATTCTTTAGTAGAGTTTGATCCTTCTCTAGGAAGACTTACTGGAAAATCTTGGACCTTTACCAATGAAATGCAAAGCTCACAAGCAAACCTCGGATTAGAAGGAATTGCGATTGTTCCTAATGGACAGTATCTTCGAGTATATGCAGGTCTTCAAGAAGATGGAAGCATTTATGTCTATGATATTAATCCACAAGTGAGTGGAGAAAAAACATTTGTGAAAAAAATTGCTGGAAATTCTGCATGGTTGTCTGATTTGAGTTATGATAGCGAAACTGGATATCTCTATGCATTGTATGATAACACATTGAAAAAAATGGATACTGATGGAACTGTTCTTGCCTCGTATAGTGTTCCAGGATCTGACCAGGAAGGTGTTGTGGTGATTAGTTCTTGTCCAACAAGTACAAGTACTATTGTTGTTGCATCTGATACTCCTGCATCTGTCATGAAATATGGGAACTTTCCTAGTTCTTGTCCAGCTGTTGTAGAGCCTGCTCCAGTGGAGGAAGAAGTTGTTGTGTTTGATCCATCATTGATAGACTCACTTATCATAAATAAAGATAGAAGTATTTCTGTGTCTTATACTGATGGCCATAGCAATAGTTTTACGCCTTTTACTGGAACTGTGAAACCGAAGGCAATTGAAAATATTGCTGGAGATAGACTCATTGTAAGTAATGGGAAGTATTTGGCTGTTTATGATAATGGAGATCAAGCCGCACAGGTACAATTCAATGGTAGAACTCTTCGTGTCTATACTTTGGAGACCGTAGCTCAAGGGAATGGAGAAGCAATTACTTTAACCTATAGCTCTCTCTACTACAAATATGTCTTTCGCTTTACTTTAGAGAATGATGTATTGAGTTATACAGGAAGGACAAAGACCAGAATTTAATTTTTTCTTTTTTTCTCTCTATTTTACTCCTGTGTGGAAAAATATGCTCTTCTTTTACTAGAGATTTACATTTTGGATTGAGTTCTTGTTTTGCTTTTCTATTGAAGCTTTTTCTTAGCCTTTTTGAGAAATTTTTTTGGTTTGAGAATGCCTTGTTCACAAATAATTCCTTTGATGTGTTTCAGATGAATTTTTTCAAATGCAGGATTGTGGATATGTACTCCTCTTGGTGCATCTTTCCAGAGTTCCTTAGATGAACGTTGTTCAATCATTTCTCGGTGAGGGTCATATTTCATGAGAGATGCGCAAATATAGAGCGGTTTATGGTAATGGTTTGCAAGGATTGCAAGGAGTTCTGAGCCCACTTTATTGTATACTCCTTCAGAGGTGATGGCATCTGCACCAATGAGAATGAGGTCTGCTTGTTTTATTGCTTCACACATTGCAGCATCGGCATAGTGTTGCACAGGGATGTGTTCTTCTGCAAGTTCTTGTGCAGTGATTCTTCCTTGAAAGAGAGGGCGTGTTTCTGTATTGTACACAGTAATGTGTTTCCCTTTATTTGCTTTTTTTAGAATTGCAGTGACTGTGCTAGAGTGGCAGTGGGTATATACTTTTGCGTGGTTTTCAATAAGGGTGTCTCCATAAAAGAGTATTTTTTCCTTTTGTTCTTTTTTTTCTTGTAACAGTTGGTCTATTTTTTTGAGAAGTTTTTGTTTTTTGAAATCTTCTTGTTCTGCGTAAGAAAAAAATACGTTGAGATAGTTTCGCATTTCTGGTTCAGTAGGACGTGTGTTGACGAGTTCCATCTTTGCAAGGTCTAATTCCCAGAGAAGTGCTTCTTGTGTTTTTGCTTTGGATTTTTGGATACTGTCTTTGATTGCAAGCAAGGCTGCTGTTGTTACATTCTCTGCACCTTGAATTTTGAGGGATTTTATTGCCTTGCAGGTTTGTTTGACATCCATACACTGTTTCATGGGAAGAAAAGTATTTAAACGTTTTTACTGCTCTTGTTTCTATGAACAATAAACATATGGGCTTGTTGCTTGTTTTTTTTTCTGTGTTGCTTGTTGATATTGGACAATTATTTTTGAAGTATGGAATGAATCAGGTTGGGAGTTTTGATTTTAGTCAGGGTTATGTTCTTCCTTTTGTAGCGGCTTTTTCTAATGTGTATGTTTTTATTGGGGTTGTTCTTTTTGTTTCGAGTTCATTTGGGTGGTTGCTTGCATTGTCTAAAGTGCCTCTTAGTTATGCCTATCCCATTGTGAGTGTGGGTTATGTTCTTGTTTCTCTCTCGTCTTGGTTTTTGTTTAACGAGGCTCTTTCAAGTTTACGCATCATAGGATTAACCATCATTGTAGGAGGAGTATTCTTTCTTTCACGCACATGATGATGTATACAATTTTATTTTTTGTAGGAGTTTTCTTGGGAGTTCTTGCACAGCTTTCTTTGAAAGAAGGTATGACACGAGCGAAGATTGAACATTTTCGAGATCATCGTTTCTTTGTGTTAGTCAAGAAAGTCTTTTGGAATCCTTTTGTACTTATGGGATGTTTTTTTTATGCTTTTTCTTTACTCTTGTGGTTAGTGATATTATCAAAACTTGAACTGAGCTATGCTTATCCTATGATTAGTTCAGGGTATTTCTTTGTTGCTTTAGGGTCGTATTTTATTTTTAAGGAGAAAGTAACATGGCAGAGGTGGTTGGCTATTGGTATTATTATTCTTGGGGTTGTGTTGGTTGGCTTGAGTTAGTGTTTATGGTTATATTCTCCAGAAAGGAGGAATTGTTTTGCTTGTTCTGCATTTTGTATCTGAGAATTTGGTTCTAGAATTACATTCCCAGTGATTTCTGTGCTTGTTTCCTCATTCACAAGTGCAGGAATAAAACTTTTTGAAGTCTGAGGAAGCATCTAAACAATACGCATAATTATGAATCCCATCTGGAACCATGTCTGTGAGAGCAAGTTTTTCCCATGTATCTCCTCCATCTTTGGATTGTCCAAATTCATATGCTTTTGTTCGCTAATGCGTATTTTTATAAATGAAGAAGTCCTTATCTTAGATATGGTTTCGGATATAAAACTTATACAAAAAAAGATACTTCCTATTTTGAGAAGGAATCATGTGAAAAAGGCGAGTCTTTTTGGTTCTTATGCACGTGGTGATCACAAAAAGACCAGTGATGTAGATATACTTA